>JBAHZW010000035.1:0-98765 GCA_037132835.1 Colwellia sp.
CGCCCTTTGGGAGTTTGTCAGTACTTCGATAATCGCACAGAATTCCTTTAATATAGAGTGACTATACACAAAAAAATTCACTTTATTCTCAAAGCACTGACAAGCTCTGAGTGGGAACTAATTTAATGAAACTGGTATTAACTTCTGCATATAAGAGCATTTTTTATCCGCACATTGATATTTAAGACCTGCCGCCATAGTTCTTTTTAACAAGAGTGGAAATTGACACTTTTCGCACTCTCCCTGACTCGGCTCATAATTTACCACAAACTTACACTTGGGATAAGCATCACAAGAATAGAATTTTTTACCAAATCGACTTGTTTTTTCTTGAAGAGAACCCGTTTTACAGCTTGGACACACAACGTTTTGTATTACGTCCTGCTCTTCATGCTCAATGTGATGACATTCAGGATAGTTACTGCAGCCAATAAACATACCATAGCGCCCTTGCTTAACAGCTAGCTCATGAGAACATAACGGACACTCACTACCGGGGAGGATCTTGTTTTCAGCACGTTCATGCTCTACTACTGCCCGTGTATATTGACAATGAGGGTAAGTTACACAGCCTAAAAATGCGCCCGATTTCCCCTGCTTAATAGATAGTTCAGCCCCACATTCAGGACACACTTGATACTCTTTTTCTAAAGCATGTTCGTGATGAGTAAAGAGTGGTTTATCTGATTCAGGCATGATTAAAAATAGCATTGAAAGCGATTGTGACTTTATTATGTCATAAAGTTGCCCTAAACAATACGCTCAGAGCGCTATAAGCTGCTGGCTTGATTCAATTATTAATGAAGCGGTCCTTCTTGCTCTTCAAATATTAAATCTTCTAATTGAGAATAAGCAGACTCTTTTCCTGGTACGTTAAAGAGTACCATTAAGATAACCCATTTAAGATCATCCATAGAAAAATACTTGGTATCAAGCTCCATCACTCTATCAATCACCATTTCTCGTGTAGTGAAATCAAGCACATTGACCTGCTCTAAAAACAAAATAAAACCACGGCTCTGCGTATCAAGTAGCTGCATTTCCTCACTAGTATAGATACGTACTGACTTACTACTTACCCGTGTAAGGTAAGGGTGCGCATCGGCATCTTGCAAAGCAGCAAGTTTCTCTAACCAACTTAACGCTTTATATATTTCATCTTGATGAAAGCCTGCACGTGTTAACTCATCGGTTAACAGGTCATTATCCACCATGGCTTCTGCTTCATTTTGGATATACGTTTCAAAAAGATACATTAAGATATCAAACATAATTAGCCTCTATATATTATTTTATTCTAATGAAGCCGCCAGGTACTGCTGATACCAAACCACTTAGCTCAAGCATTGTTAATCGAGTTAAGACTTCCGCTACAGGAAGTTCAGTCCGTGAAACTACTTTATCTACAGGTGTAATTTCAAATCCAACATTATCCAACAATTCATCGTTACACAAGCCTTTTTTCTTTATTTCATCTACACCTTTAAATGTAGTTTGAACAGCCAGATCCCCAGAATTAAAATGCAGACTTGGTTTATTAGCAAAAACGAACTCATCTGTTATATCGGCACATTGCTCAACAAGTTTAGCGCCTTGTTTAATTAACCAGTGACAACCTTTAGCTTGTTTGTTTTCTATAGAACTTGGAATAGCAAATACTTCTCTATTTTGCTCTAGGGCACAACGCGCTGTAATCAATGAACCGCTTTTAAGCTCAGCCTCCACCACTAAAACACCTAAGCTCAAACCACTGATTAATCGGTTTCTTTTTGGAAAGTGCCCTGCCCTTGGTTGAGTTCCAGGCAAGAACTCACTCATCATAGTCCCTCCCGATGTAATTATTTGCTGTGCCAGCTTTCGATGTCTAGCGGGATATACCTGATCCAGTCCAGTAGCGACTACGGCAATGGTACTCGCGTGTTTGTTTAGGGCACCACGATGAGCAGCAGCATCTATACCAAGCGCCAAACCGCTGGTAATAACAAAATGTTTTTGCACGAGTTGTTGGCATAAGCGATATGCCGTATCCCTGCCTCCTACACTCGCAGAGCGGCTACCTACCACCGCCACCTGAGGAGCATTGAGTAACGAGATATTTCCCTGAGTGAATATCACTAGAGGTGGATCATAAATCTCCTTGAGTAATTTTGGGTAGTTATTATCAGTAAAACAGATAATGTCACTATGACATGCCGTACTTGCTTGGATAATTTCAGTTATTTTTTGCCAGTCTGGCTGTTGAAAAGCACAAAGCTGATTCACACTTAAGTTATTCGCTGAGCTTAGTACTGAAGATTTATCATTTAACGAAAATAGCGCGGTTAAGCCGAAAGCTTCAACAAGTGCTATTTTTTTGTGGGAGGCTAACCGAGGAACAAGCTTTAAAGCTAACCAATATTCAAGATTACTTTTCTTGCTATTAACCATTACTTGTCTTCTCCTTAAGAACAAGTCATATAATTTATTTCCCTTCTCATAAAGAAGGGAAATAAATAACAGTTGATTATTCTGGTGCTGTAATCAAATCATTTAATCTAGCCGGTTTCTGAGTATTTAAAATAAGCGCCATACTTGCTTTTTGGTACACCTTAAAAACCATTAATTCGCCTAACTTCTCTTCTGGCATTTTATAATCACTACCCGTCAAGTTATCCCAACGAGATGCTTCGATAGCGTAAGCCGGACCATTGCGTGTATCAACCACCGCAGGGCTGGTACGTTTTATATCCATAACATCCCCAACAGTAATGCCATGCTCAATACCACGGTTGAGCATAACAACATCAAGCTTACCAAATTCACGCCCTTGACTGACGGCTTTAATGATAGCACCACGCACAGCTTTATCTGCTGCTTTCATCGTAAACACGGACGATAAAAGCTGGCCTTCATTAACGGGAACAACAACATTTCCTGCATGGATCTCCCTTTCGACAGAGCCCACAATTAAGGTAGAGGGAACATCATTTTCGATATCACCTCGTTTTAAAACTTGCCCTGTACCAGCCAAGTTGACATAAAAACCTAAAGAATCGCCTGTCTCAGGATCAAATATCTCTTCGCCTTTATCATAAATGGCATAACTTTTCGCAACGTCTAAATTGGCATTAACATAAACCTTGAGGTCTTTAGTTGACATTTTATAGCCTTCATCATTACCTATAATGTATGGTAATTCTTCTAGCTCACTTTCTGTAAATAAGTTGTCATACTTAATAAATGGTGCAATAACCTCTAGGGGTAATAACGTAATGGCTTCGTTATCCGTCATCTCTTGGCGAATTTTAGGTGACCATTTATAACTTGGTTTTACAAACCCTTTTGGCTCAACAACCAACATCGGTTCACCCTGTTCATCAAACACTAACTTTAATACATCATCAGGATATATTAAATGCGGATTGTTGATCTCTGGATTTAAACGCCAAAGTTTAGGCCATAACCAAGGTTGCTCAAGAAATAGTGCAGAAATATCCCATAACGTATCTCCTTTCACGACGACATGAGTTGTCGGTGCATCATCATTGAGTTTGACTTGATCTGCCTGTGCAGCCAATGGGCAAGCCATTAAAGATAGCATTATTATTATTTTTTTAAGCATTAGGCTCTTCCTTGTTTCGTTCTTGCTTCGGTAACACACTATAATTACTAGTTATATCGAGTGACTTAAAAATGCAGGTTCCAGATCCAGTAACTTGAGTATATAATTGAAAGATAACACCCTCGATGACTTATCGCTAACTCTTTTAAAGAAATATGACTATTTTAACTGTTTTACGTTTTCCTGATCCACGCTTAAGAATTAAAGCGCAACCAGTTACTGGTATGACCCCTGCAACAGCAACCATTATAGACGATATGCTGGCAACGATGTACAACGAAGAAGGGGTGGGCCTTGCAGCAACTCAAGTTGATATTCATCAACGAATCGTAGTGATGGATACTTCTGCAGAGAAAGATCAAGCCATTATATTAATTAATCCTGAAATTATTGCGACCAGTGATGAAACATCAGTCCATGAAGAAGGTTGTTTATCTGTGCCTGGTACTTATGCCAAAGTAGACCGCCATAATCAATGTACAGTGAAAGCGCTTGATCGTAATGGTATTGAGTTTTCTATAGAAGCAACTGAATTACAAAGTATTTGTATACAGCATGAATTAGATCATCTAAATGGCATTTTATTTGTTGACTATCTATCTCCCTTAAAGCGTCAACGCATTAAGAGCAAGCTTGAAAAAGAAGCAAAGGCAACAAAAAACAAGTAAGTACCCACTTACGATTAAAAGGATATATATTGGCTACTCCATTAAAAATCATTTTCGCAGGGACTCCTGACTTTGCTGCGCAACACTTACTATCGTTAATTAATTCTGAACATGATGTTGTCGCCGTTTATTGCCCTCCTGACAAACCTGCAGGGCGAGGCAAAAAATTAACCGCCTGTGCAACAAAATTGCTCGCACTAGAACATGGCATAATGGTAGAACAACCCATTAATTTTAAAAGCAGTGATGATCAGCAACAATTAGCGCAGTATAATGCTGACATCATGGTTGTGGTTGCCTATGGTCTTTTACTTCCTGAGATCATTTTAAACTCGCCTCGTTTAGGCTGTATTAATGTTCATGGCTCGATACTTCCTAAGTGGCGTGGTGCCGCGCCCATTCAACGTTCACTCGAAGCTGGCGATAAAAAAACGGGTGTTACTATTATGCAAATGGATAAAGGTTTAGATACTGGGGACATGATATTAGCAACAGAATGTGCAATTGAAGACACAGACACTAGTGCCAGCCTTTATGAAAAATTGGCCAAGCTTGGACCTGTAGCCTTAATAGAAACACTAACACTTATGGCGCAGGCTAACTATCAAGCCAGTGAGCATAATATCGCGCAAGATAATACCTTGGCAACTTATGCCCATAAGCTTGATAAAACGGAAGCAGAGCTTAATTGGCAACTGGGTGCGACCGAGCTTCACAGAAAAATTAGAGCCTATATCCCTTGGCCCGTATCTCAATTCACTTTTGAAGAATCAGAAAAAAAGCACCATAGATTACGCGTATGGCAGGCTTCAGTACAAGAATATAAAGGGAATTTAGCTCCAGGAACAATACTAAAAGCAGATAAGGAAGGCATAGATGTTGTAACATCAAACAAGGTATTACGCCTTGAAGTTATGCAATTGCCTGGAAAAAAAACATTGGCAGTCAAAGACATATTAAATGGTCGTAGCGAGTGGTTCGTTGCAGGCAGTCCTATCAATAAGCTAAATTAAACTAAGTAAGAGAAAAAATGACCATTAATATTAGAGCGCTTGCAGCAAAATGTTGTTTCGCCGTTATAGATCAAGGCCGAAGCTTAAATGATGAGCTTCCCAAACAACAAGATAAGCTTTTAGGTAAAGATAAAGGCTTGCTGCAAGAAATTTGTTATGGCGTACTGCGCTACTTACCAGAGTTAGAAAACGATGTACGTCTTTTAATGCAAAAGCCGCTAAAAGGTAAGCAGCGAGTATTTCATTTTTTACTTCTCGTGGGGATCTATCAAATAAGGTATATGCGTATACCAGACCATGCGGCGGTAAGTGAAACCGTTGCGGCAACAACTATTTTAAAAAACCGCCATATGAAAGCACTGATTAATGCTGTGCTTAGAGGTTTTCTTCGTCAACTTGAAGCAGAAACTAAACAAGATAATAAGGTAACTAAAAACATACCTGATCCCATTAAATATAACCATCCCAGTTGGTTCATCAAAAAAATACAGCGATGCTATCCAGAACAGTGGCAAAGCATACTTGCTGCAAATCAAAAAAAACCGCCAATGTGGTTACGTGTTAATCAACAACACCATAACAGTAAGCAATATCAAGCTCTACTCGCTGAAGCAGACATTGAAATAGCTAATATTGAACCAAACTCCAACGCCATTGCACTGGCTAAGCCACTCGATGTCAACAAACTACCCGGCTTCGATCAGGGCTGGGTTTCAATTCAAGACGGTGCGGCTCAGCAAGCGGCATTATTGCTCGATTGCCAACCAAACGATACGGTACTCGATTGTTGTGCTGCACCCGGTGGTAAAACTTGCCATATTCTTGAACAAACACCGAGTATTGCTTCAATGACAGCAATCGATATCGAAGCAGGTCGACTTACTCGTGTGCATGAAAATTTAGAGCGCTTAAACCTAGTCGCGGAAGTTATCGCTGCCGATGCGGCAACAAAAGCATGGTGGTCGGGTGAGCAATTTGACCGTATATTACTTGATGCTCCATGCTCTGGTACGGGGGTTATTCGCCGACATCCAGATATAAAGTGGCTACGTAAAGCTGACGATATAGACAAACTAGTCATTTTACAGCAACAAATACTGGACAATGTTTGGTCATTACTCAAACCAGGTGGTACCCTGCTTTATGTTACATGTAGTGTTTTACCTGAAGAAAATTGTCAGCAAGTTTCTCGTTTTATTGAAAAAAACCAAGATGCACAATTAATTGCCATTACCCAAAATAACCTTGATACTGATAAAAATGCAATCGGTTGGCAATTGTTACCTGATGCGGAAAACATGGATGGCTTCTATTACGCCAAATTATTAAAACTTAAATAAGACAAGCAGAAAAGTAACACATGAAAATAATCATAGTGGGCTCAGGACAAGTAGGCGGTACCTTAGCTGAAAATCTTGTTGGTGAAAACAATGACATTTCAGTAGTCGACATAGACGGTGACAAGCTACGTGAGCTACAAGATAAAATGGATTTACAAGTCGTTGTTGGTCAAGGGTGTCACCCTGATATTTTAAAAAGAGCTGGCGCTGAAGATGCTGATATGGTGATAGCCGTAACCAATGATGATGCCACTAATATGATCACCTGCCAAATATGCTCATCCTTATTTAATACGCCTAAAAAAATAGCCCGAATTCGCTCCAATCAAATATTAAAATACGCAGAGAAACTTTTTCATAAAAATCACATCCCTATTGATCATATTATTGCACCAGAAGAATTAGTCACTAGAGATATTGCTCGCCTAACAGATTACCCTGGCGCTCTACAAGTATTGGAATTTGCCAACGGTAAAGTGAGTCTCGTGGCGGTAAAAGCCTATTATGGTGGTTTGCTTGTCGGTCATGCGCTTTCAACGCTAAGGGAGCATATTCCCAATGTAGATACTCGAGTCGCAGCAATTTATCGAAATGGTATGCCTATTCGTCCTCTGGGCACCACAGTAATTGAAGCGGATGATGAAGTGTTTTTTATTGCTGCGAGTATCCATATTCGTGCTGTGATGAATGAATTACAAAAATTAGAACCTGCTTACAAGCGCATTATGATTGCTGGTGGCGGTAATATAGGTGCTGGTTTAGCGCGAATTTTAGAAAAAAATCATCAAGTAAAACTTATTGAACGCTCACCAAAACGTGCTGAACAATTAACTTCTGAGCTTAATAATACTTTGGTCTTCCAAGGGGACTCTTCAGATCAAGAGTTATTAACCGAAGAGAATATCGACCAATTTGATCTTTTTATTGCCGTAACTAATGATGACGAAGCGAATATCATGTCATCTCTGCTTGCTAAAAAGCTTGGCGTTCGTAAAACCATGGTGCTTATTCAACGAGATGCTTATATCGATTTAGTACATGGCAGTGCTATTGATATTGCCATATCACCACAGCAAGCCACCATATCAGCCCTATTAACACACGTTAGGCGTGGTGCTATCCATAATGTTTATAGTTTACGAGGGGGGGCTGCTGAAGCAATTGAGATTGTAGCAAAAGGTGATGAAAGTTCATCTAAAGTGGTAGGTCGTGCAATTAAAAACATTAGACTACCTCCCGGTGTGACTATTGGTGCTGTTGTACGAGGCAGTGAAGTATTAATTTCTCATTCAAATACTTTAATTCACGAAGAAGATCACGTGATCTTATTTTTAGTAAATAAGCGCTACATCAGTGATATAGAAAAACTGTTTCAAGTGAGTGCTATTTACTTCTAAGAATGACTGATCCTGCATTTAACTAACTTTAAGATCACAAGCTTAATAAAAAAACGCTTATGAACGCCAGAAGCCTGGAGTGAATAAAACTAACAGGGTAAATATTTCTAAACGACCAAACAACATAGCCATGATTAATACCCATTTACTGGCATCATTAATAGATGAAAAGTTAGCCGCAACCTCCCCTAAGCCAGGACCAAGGTTATTGATGCAAGCAGCTACCGCGGTAAATGCAGAAATGTCATCCATCCCAGTAGCCAGAAGTAATAACATGCAAATAACAAATACCGCTGCATAAGCAGAGAAAAAACCCCAAATAGCCTCCACAACGCGATCTGGCAAGACTTTTCGACCTAACTTAATGCTAAAGATAGCTCTAGGATGCACCAGTTTGTTTAGCTCTCGAAGGCCCTGTAAATACAGTAAAACAACCCTTACTACCTTCATTCCACCACCAGTACTACCCGCACAACCACCAATAAAACTCGAAAAAATAAGTAGCATAGGTAATAACGTTGGCCAGTCTGAAAAAGACGTTGTGGTAAAACCTGCGGTAGTACTAATAGAAACCGATTGAAATAATGCTTGGTTAAATGCTTGATCAGCATCTTGATAGGTACCCGTACTTAATAACACCGTAAAGCAAATTAAAGTCAGTACAATTTGGATACCAATAAAGACTTTAAATTCAGGATCAAATAGGTAATTTTTTATTGATTTATTTTGTACTGCGGCATAATGCAATGCAAAATTAACACCTGCAATAAGTAAAAAGATCACACAAACCATATTGATAGCAGGACTATTAAAGTAACCCATGCTTGCATCGTGTGTAGAGAACCCCCCTATGGCAACGGTGGAAAAGGCATGACAAATAGCATCAAACACCGACATACCAGCAAGCCAATATGCTAGCGCACATGCTATTGTTAAACCTAAATAGATGTACCACAAATGTTTGGCGGTATCAGCAATACGAGGGGTCATTTTTGAATCTTTTACAGGTCCAGGGGTTTCTGCGCGATATAACTGCATACCACCAATACCAAGCATAGGTAAGACCGCAACCGCAAGGACAATAATACCCATACCACCTAACCATTGTAATTGCTGGCGATACCATAATACCGCATGCGGTAGGCCTTCAATATGATTTAAAATTGTTGCTCCCGTGGTTGTTAAGCCAGAGAAAGATTCAAAGAAAGCATCTGTGATAGATAAATCAGGTCTATCTAGTAGTAGAAAGGGAACAGCAGAAAAGCTGGCTAACACCAGCCAAAAGAGAACAACAATTAAAAAGCCCTCTCTTGCTTTAAGATCGGTTTTCTCGGCACGATAAGGATACCAAGCTAAAAACCCAGTAAAAAGGCACCACAAAAAAGCGAGAAGAAAAGGCAAGCCACCGCCATCACGGTAGATTAAAGAGATTAATGCGGGCGGTAACATGGTCACGCTGAGTAACGCAACTAACAGACCTAAAATTCGAATTATATTTTTATATTGCACGTTTTATTTTTCTTGTCCGCTTGCGGTTAACTTTAATTGTCCTGCTGACAACGTTTGTCTCTCACTGCTATATTGACATGCTAAGGTTTTGTGCACCATCGCTATTTTAGTTTTTAACTGCAATAGTGTTTATGCTTAGCACAAGCTACCACGATAAGCGCTTGATAGTTTTCCCCTCGTGATCTTCACCTTTCGATTTTTAGTGAGCATAACTCAATAAAATATTTGTTCATAAAAACTGTGTACATAAATAATGATGCGCACAGTCTTTTTTGTATAATCTTCTATACTCTCTCTGTTCCAACTAGATTAACGAACAACAATTGTTGTATGCGCAATACTGGGTAAAAAGCGTTGTAATATTTTTTCGTACTTTTCTGGACGTAATGGGTTTTCAGAGGAAACACTTAGTATTGCCGCATGGTGACCATTGGCTATCTTCCAAATATGAATATCATTAGTTACTGTATTTTCTTTGCTTAGTGCTTCCGAAATATTTTCCAAGATAGCTTGGTTAACCGATTTATCAAGCAGCACTTCACTAGACTCTTTTATTAAGCCATAAGACCAACGAAAAATCACTATCGCGCCGACTATACCTACTAAAGGGTCCATCCATAACAAGCCAATATACTTGCCCACTAATAAAGCAACAATGGCGAGCAGTGAAGTCAGTGTATCTGCTAACACATGAAAATATGCAGCTTTCATATTATGATCATGGTGATCTCCATGATGGTGATGATCATCATGCAAAATAAATACCGAGGCAATATTGACCACTAAACCGATAATTGCCACGACAATGGCTTCATTGAAGTGAATTGATTGTGGCTCAATTAAGCGCTGAGCCGATTCAATGACCATCATTAATGCTACTACAGCCAGAGCTATTGCACTTGCAAAGCCACCTAAAGAACTCACTTTGCCCGTGCCAAAACTGAACGCTTTATTATTAGCATGTTTTTTAGCATAGGAGTATGCAAATATAGCAATAAGAAATGCGGCAGAATGGGTTCCCATATGCCAGCCATCGGCAAGTAGAGCCATAGATCCCGACCAAGTACCGGCAGCAATCTCTAATACCATAATGATGGTTGTTAGCCAAAAAACAAGCTTCACTTTGCTCTGCTGATGTTTGTTATCAATTCCGAAATTATGAGTATGTTCCCATTGAATATTACTTTGGCTTTTCATTGTCATCCTGTCTCTTTTTGTTCAGGTATTATTGATAGTACCTTAAAATTACCATACTATACTACCCTATAGTATATTGGATAACTATTGAGCGATTAAAATGCCACACACCATTCATGGGAAAAAAAAGTTACTTAGCCGTGTTAGGCGCATTAAGGGTCAATCTGCGGCGTTAGAAGTAGCGCTAGACGCTGAAACCGATTGTATGGCTATTCTACAGCAGGTTGCTGCAATTAAAGGTGCCGTTAATGGTTTAATGAATGAGTTGCTCGAGGGACACCTTAGAGAACACTTATGTGTGGAAGGACTCACTAAAGATCAGCGTTTAGCCGAAGTTGAACAAGTACTCTCTGTCTTAAAAAGCTATTTAAAGTAGTGATATTACTTTTTACAGAAAAAAAGATAAAATCTGATGGCTAAGGGGCCGTTTTCAGATTAAGATCGCGGCTATTTTTCTTAGGCTTCATCGCTAGCGGTTAGTTGTAACTGCCCCGCTGACAAGGTGTGTAATTTATCTTGCATTAATACCACTTTTTCCATTGGTATCGCCAGTTGAAAAACAACACTTTGTTGGTAGTCTTGTGATACCACCTGCCCCTCAACTTGCCTAAGCAAATGCAAAACATCGTCTACTTGGCTATATTGACATGCCAAGACTTTCTGCGCCATCGCCACTTTAAGGCTTGACTGCAAAAGTGTTAATGCTTGGCGTACGCTGCCGCCATAAGCTCTTTGTAAACCACCAGTACCTAATTTAGTGCCACCAAAATATCTAACAACAACCGCACAAACTTGACCTATACCACCGCCTTGCAATGCAATTAATATAGGTTTTCCAGCAGTACCGCTAGGCTCCCCATCATCAGAAAAGCCATAACCTTGGCTATCCTCAGCAGCTTTGGTTAAAAAAGCATGACAATGATGACTGGCTTGCGGGTGTAATTGCTGCAACTCCTTTAATAAAACTTTTGCGTCGGCAATGTTGTCACAAGGCCTTAAATAGCAGATAAAACGGCTACGATTTACAATAAGCTCTTCTTCAACTTCATTGGTTGCTATAAGGTAAGGTTTTATCACGCTGCTAATTTAAGTCTAAATCTCTGGTTATATTCTCATTGTGAGATTGATGTACAATAATATTGTCTTCAATTCGAATACCACCAAAACAACGCATTTCATCAACATTTTTCCAGTTGACTTGATCCCTATTAGTCGAGGATTTTAAATCAGCTAACAATGAATCAATAAAATATAAACCCGGTTCAATAGTAAACACCTGATTTACCTCTATGATACGAGAAGTACGCAAAAAGGAGTGCTCCGCTGGTGCATTTACATGGGTACCACGTTCATCAGCCATAAACCCACCAACATCATGTACTTGCAAGCCTAAGTGATGCCCCAAGCCATGAGGAAAGAAAGTAGCAATGATCCCTGACGCTACCGCCGTGTCTGCATCAACAGTAATGAAGTTAAAATCAGATAACACCTGACCAATCGCTCTATAGGTTTCAATATGAAGATCTACATAACTCACTCCAGGCTTTAAACCTGCCACAGCATTAAGCATCAGTTTATCCATACGGGTAATTAATTCAGCGAATTTATCATTTCTATATGAATAAGTGCGAGTAATATCTGCTGCATAACCGTTAAAGTTAGCGCCAGCATCAATAAGAAAGGATCTATGTGCTTGTGGAGTGACTTTATCTAAAGTCATATAATGCAATATTGAACAGTTTTCATTTAAGGCAACAATATTCCCATAGGGGGTGTCATTGGTACTATAGCCAATAGATTTAAGGTAAGCCTGTTGAATATCATATTCACTATCTCCTTCTAAGAAAGCTTTACGTGCTGCTTGGTGTGCTTTAACCGCCAACACATTTGATTGTCTAATGCATTCATGCTCATATTTAGACTTATAACCTCGATGATAGTGAATATAGCTAAGTAATGGCTCAGGGTTAATGGCTTCAAAGCCAAGCGCAGTAGCTACCTCGATATGACTGCCAATATAGGCAAAACCTTTTTTATCATAAGGTAATAATTTATCAACTTCACTGGCTTTGGTTAGTACTTTAATAGTAAAAAAATCATGCCAATAGCTTTCTTGCAAAGGGGTGATTTTATGCCAAAAATCAACTGGCTGATAATAAATTAATGTGGGTTTATCTTCACCATTAACCACTAACCATGAGTTGGGAATATCAATCAGCGGTAACCAATACTTAAAGTGTGGGTTTACTTTAAATGGATAGCTGTTATCGTCAAGAAAGGCCTTAACCTCTTGACCAGAATGAATGACAATACCTTCAAGGTTTTCACGAGAAAGTGCTGTTTTCGTCATTTGCTGTAATTGGGTAATATGTGCTGGATATTGCGTGGCCAACTTTACATTAAGCATGGTCATGTACTCTGCCTCTTCAAACGGCGATCAAGAATTTTTTATCATAGCATATTCATGAAATGTGCTGTATTTTGATAAATAACAGCAATGTTGAATATTATCGTTTTGTGCACAAATGTTTGCAAAAGTGGTCTCTAAACAGATTAACCACCTATCTTCATATTAATTATTTGCTCAAAAATTTCACTTACCTGTCCTGGTTTATACTGATATATCTCTTGATAAGCTAAGACACCCTTTACGTAATTACGTGTTTCCTTAAACGGAATGGTTTCTATCCAAATATCAGCGGGCATAGTTTTACTGTTTTTTAACCAACCTCTCACCCTATATGGTCCTGCGTTATAAGCCGCTGTTGCCAGCACCTGATTACCTTTGTTTTTATCAAGAAGGCTACGTAAATAGCGCGTACCTAATTGGATATTATTCTCTGCGCTGTAAAGGTATTGAGCACTAACTCTGCCACGTTTTAATTGCTTTGCTGTGTTTGGCATAAGTTGCATTAACCCTTTGGCTCCAACGGGTGAGTGCGCATCCGTCATGAAAGAGCTCTCTCGCCTAGCAATGGCAAAAGCCCATGCTGGGTTTATTGCTTGATTTTTTGCATGTTTGCTAATTTTTTTGTCAAAGGCTTTCGGAAATCGCATTTCAACATCGTCAAGGTAACCCACTTGAGACAGGGTGAATATCGCACGGTCAAACCAACCATTAGCGTTTGCTAATTTTGCAGCCACAAGTTTTTCTCTATTATCCAGCTGTGTTAGCCAATAACGCCATTCCCTACGTGCTTCTATATACCGTCCTAAATAGTAAAATTCAAAGGCTCTCTTGGCTGAAGGATATAATAAAACAGCTTTTTTTTCTGCTTGGCTTATCGCTAAAGGCTTATCATGTAAACTAACCGCCGTGTCAAGGTAACTTGCTGCCAAAAACCCATAGTAATGACGTTTGTTCGCTAACTCACTCATCACGTTATTACCTTGCTCTAAATCACTCGTTTCAATCAGGGCTCTTGCATACCAGTACTGCCACTGTAGTTTTGTTTTATACACCTCAGGCATAATTATCAATTCATTTAGAATATCCAACCAGTTTTGTTGTTTCAAAACGGTCACTAACTGCCACTGTAAAATATTACTATTAGCTTCTTTAGGATCCAGTTTTTTTAACCAGATTTTTGCTTTAGGGTGATTCTTACTTGCTAAGGCAATAGCAAATTTCTCAGTTATTTTTTCTTTTTGTGCGGTTGAAAAGTTAAAGGTTTTTTGGGCCTTTTTATAACTAGACAAGGCTTTATCGGGATCTCGCCATATTAACCGTTTAATACCGTAACTATAAATTTGGACTTCTTGTACTGATTTTTTTATAAACCTAGCTTGTTTGGTAATTATCGCTGGATTCCTTCTCACTTGGTGCCATAAGCGCCCTAGATATTGCTGTTCTTGTGGAAGTAAACCCGTTAGATACGGAATAAGTGTATGTTTACCTCCGTCTGCAGCTAACGCGATACGCTGCCAAACTAACGCATCGGTTCTATAGCCCGCGCTCACCCACTGCTCAAGGAGTGGATCGCAAATTTTATTTAGTGACTTTCCCGTTAGCCATAATTCTGTTACTTGGGGGAATATTTTATTGGCGGGAAATCCAACTTCTAATGAAAAGCTTAATTTTTGACACCTAAGTACTACATTGCTCGTTTCTTGATAAAAAGCTAGGAACTGTAACGCTTTATTTTTTTTTGCTAAATAACCTAACCATGCTTTTCGTAATGGCCAGTCTAATGGGGAGTTTTCATATTTTTCTAAAAACGATGAAATTTCATCTGCAGAACTTAGTGTCATCGTTTCCATTAACCGACGTTGCTCTAAATAGGGCTGTAATGGATAGTAACTTAAATTATTGTAAAGGGTTTTATATTGGCGAGAACTGCTGTTTACCAACAGTCGTTCAGCATGTAAAAACTTTTTTTGCTGAGCTATATTGCTCTGAATTTTTAAGTTTTCATTCGCTTGCAAAGTACTTATTGGAGCAAGTATAAATACTGACAACACAAAAACCTTAATAATATTTTTCACTGTTACCTCGGGGGACGGTCGTTAAGTTTCATAACTTGAGTATAACTCAAGCTGACTCCATCAACGTGAAGTTGACTTTATTTCTTATGCTGAACTTCTTGAGTAAGGTATAATTATTTATAAATTAACCTTACTCAAGTAATTCGATGTCTAGCACTCTTTTTCAACAGACTGATCACACACTCAATGCCATCGGGCTCCGTTGCCCTGAGCCTGTAATGATGGTTCGTAAGAAGATTAGAAAAATCGCTTCTGGTGAAACCCTATTAATCACGTGTGACGACCCATCTACAACAAGAGATATTCCAAGTTTTTGTCGATTTATGGAACACGAACTTATCGCAAAACAAATAACCACCCTGCCTTTTTTGTATATTATTAAAAAAAGTTAATTGTTTTCTGTTTTTATTAAGTTGTGCCTAATTCCTTAACTCTTGAATTCAAGTGTTTTATAAATGGGAACTAATTTAATAGACTTAATCTATGTTTTTCACTGGGAACTTTTACTCTATTGTATTGCCTATATACCCATTGCCAATCAAGATGCATATGGAGCGATACAAAATGACCAAAGCTAAACGTCTATATCCAAAGGATATATTTCTTTTATTTTTTAAAAGCAATAAGCAATTACTGTTTTTTATTTTGTTAATGTCCGTCTTTCGCAGTGCAGTTGCTGATTGGTACACAGTACCGACAGGCTCAATGCAACCAACCATTAAGGTCGGTGATAGGATTATAGTTAACAAAATGTCCTATGACTTACGTTTACCTTTTACTGATCTATCATTACTTTCCCTTGATACTCCACAGCGCGGTGATATCGTTGTTTTTGAATCAAAAGCTGCGAACACTCGGTTAATTAAACGCATCATTGGCCTACCTGGTGATGTTATAGCAATGCATAATGGCATAATTCAAATAAACGGTCGTATTATTGTTCATCAATCCTATGCCACGCATCAAGGCCAACAAAGAGTCAACTTAACGACTTCAATAGAAACCCTTGATAATATAAAACACCTTATTAACATTGATAACAACGCCAGTAATAGGCTCAGTAATTTTGCCTCGGTGATTGTTCCTGTTGGTCATTACTTAGTCCTAGGGGATAACCGCCGAAATAGTGCTGACTCTCGTGTATATGGCTTTATTCCCCATAAAGAGTTGCGTGGTAAAGCAACAACAATTGCCTTTTCACTTAATTATGATAACTATTATATTCCTCGTTCAGGTCGGTTTTTAAAAGACATCTACTATATATAAACACCACAACTATCATTACCTGTTGATATAAAAATTTATTTATCGTGTATTACTTCTTATTCCGCACAGGCAATACAGGTGGTTATATAGGGTAATGCTGATAATCTTTTGGGGTTTATTTTTTCACCACACTTAACACAATCCCCATATAAACCTTCAGAAATTCTTCGTAATGCCGACTTAACGAGTATTAACTCTCTTTTTGCTTCATGATGAATTTCATCAAGTACACCATCATTTCCCGTTTCGGTTGCTTGCTCGGCAAAGTCCTGTGATCTACCTTTATTAAAGTCAGCTTCTATTGCAGAGATTCGTTTTGATAATTGCGCCTCTTTACCCTCAAGTAATATTTTTAACTCTTGGTTAACCATAAAAGCCTCCCTACACCTTGGTACAATATTTATCTATTACTCTGAATATAACGCCTATCTTGACCATCTTTATTGATCTCGCTCAAATTTTAAGCCTTATAATATCAATTTGTTTAAATTCACTTCTCGCTTAGGGGCTATCCAACCCCCATAACAAAGCAAGACCTCTTCAATTTAATGACGTTGAATCAAATTAGTTTAACGACATTAGTGCATCGATAAAATGCAAAAAACAACTGACTAAAAAGTAAAGTAAAGTAAAGTAAATGCTTACACATAGTATCAATTGTTTTTATAAAAACCTGATTTCACTATGTTTTATTGGATTATTTAGATAAGGAACTCTAAGCATCCATGCTATTTTAGATATAAAAAAAGGTCATGCTGTCATGACCTTTTAGCAATGATTTTTACTAATACAGCTATTGGAGTACGGATATATCAGCAATAGCAAAGAAGCTATTTCTTATTTCATTAAGTAAGGTTAAACGATTTATTTTAACGGCTTCGTCATCACTCATTACCATTACATTATCAAAAAAAGTATCTATTGGCGTTTTAAGTTGCGCTAATTCACTTAAGGCTGCTTGATAGTTTTTATCCGCCATTAAGGGTGAAACTTGCAATTTAATCGCTTGGTAGATATCCGCTAAATCAAGCTCGGCTTGCTCTGTTGCTAAATTAGATTTAAAGGCTTGATAAAGCTCACCATCAAACTTCGCTAATATATTACCAACACGCTTATTCGCGGCGGCAAGCGTTGCTGCTTCGGGTAACTCGCCAAAAAAACTCACGGCTTTTATACGCTTTTCAAAATCAAGCGGAGCACTTGGCTTTTTAGCTAAAACCGCTTGGATAATATCAACACGAATGCCCTGCTCTTGATAAAAGGCACGGAAACGTCCCATAATAAAATCTAAAACATCCTTTGCTGTATTTTCATTGACTAGTTTTTCACCAAACAATTCAATACTTTTGTTAATCAATGTTAATAGGTCTAAATCAAGCTTTTTTTCAATAATTATACGTATGCTACCAATAGCGGCCCTTCGCAGTGCAAAGGGGTCTTTATCACCCTTAGGTGCCTGATTTATACCAAAGATACCAACTAAGGTATCAATTTTGTCACTAATGGCAACGGCACAACCAATATTAGCTTCAGGCAATGAGTCACCAGCAAAACGAGGACGGTACTGATCTTCAAGTGCTTGGGCTATATGTTCATTTTCACCATCGTGCAAAGCATAGTATTTTCCCATTGTGCCTTGTACTTGGGGAAACTCTAATACCATTTCTGACATTAAATCTGTTTTACTGAGTAAGCCAGCACGATAAGCATCTTGTGCATTCTCACTCAGTTGTTCCGCAATAAACTGGCTCAATTGTGCAATGCGTTCCGATTTAGCTTTCAATGTGCCAAGTTGCTTTTGAAACAACACGGACTCTAAACTGGCTAGCCTTGACTCAAGGGTTTGTTTTTTATCTGTTTTAAAGAAAAACTCTGCATCAGCTAAACGTGGACGAATCACTTTTTCATTACCAAAAACCACCTGACTAGGATCTTTCGATTCAATATTCGCCACAAAAATAAACTTATTAACCAATTGACCCTTTTTATCCGTTACCGGAAAGTACTTTTGATGATCTTTCATTGAGTAGATTAACGGCTCAGCGGGAACATTTAAAAAGTCCTTATCAAAGGTACCAACTAATGTAACTGGCCACTCAACTAAAGCGGTAACTTCGTTAAGTAGATCTTCGTCAATTAATGCCACAGCATCAATGTCCTTAGCCACTTGTTTTATTTGAGCAACAATTTTATTTTGTCGCTCGTTAAAATCCACTTCAACATAGGCTTTTGCTAATGCCATTTGGTAATCGTTAGCATGATTAAGGGTCACTAAACCTTCATGATGAAATCGATGACCTTGTACTTGGTTATTTGAAGTAACACCAAGAGCTTCACCGGCAATAATATGATCACCAAACAGCATGGTTAAAGTATGTACTGGACGAATGAACTGAGTGCGTTCGGCACCCCAACGCATTGGTTTAGCAATAGGTAGTTTTTTTAACGCTGTTATAACCATATCAGGCACGAGTTCTTCTATCGTTTTACCTGCTACCGTGGCGCGATGAAGTAACCACTCACCCTTATCGGTAACCAAACGTTCGGCCTCTTCAACGGCAATGCCATTTGATCTTGCCCAACCTTGTGCAGCTTTACTGGCATTACCTGCCTCATCAAAAGCAACACTAATGGCTGGGCCTCGTTTCTCCACCACCTTATCCTGTTGTTTATCAATCAAATCAAACACTTGAACCGACAACCGACGTGGTGTTGCAAACCATTTCATATCACTATAAGTTAAATCATGGCTATCGAGCTGATTTTTAATATTATCAAAAAAAGCCGTGGCTAATGTTTTTAATGATTTGGGTGGTAACTCTTCTGTACCCAATTCAATAAGGAGTGTTTCAGTAGCCATTATTTATCTCCTTTACTTGAAGGTTTAGTTGCAGCTTGATTGTTTTTGCATAACGGGAAACCGAGTTCTTCTCGTTTTTGATAATACGATTGCGCGACCGCTTTAGACAGTGTACGAACACGCAATATATAGCGTTGACGTTCAGTGACTGAAATAGCATGGCGAGCATCAAGTAAGTTAAAGGCATGTGATGCTTTCATTACCTGTTCATAAGCGGGTAATGGTAAATTAGCTTCAATCAGCTTTTGACTATCTTTCTCACATTGGTCAAATTGTTTAAATAAAGCATCAACATCCGCATGTTCAAAATTATAAGTTGATTGCTCTACTTCATTTTGATGGAAAATATCACGATAATAAATAGTGCCTAACGGGCCGTCAGTCCAAATCAGATCATATATACTATCAACATTTTGGATGTACATAGCAAGACGCTCAAGGCCGTAAGTAATTTCACCCGTAACGGGAGTACACTCTAACCCCCCCACTTGTTGGAAGTAGGTAAATTGAGTTATTTCCATACCGTTAAGCCAAATTTCCCAACCTAACCCCCAGGCACCCAAGGTTGGCGACTCCCAGTTATCTTCAACAAAACGTATATCATGCACAAGAGGATCAATACCTAACTCTTTAAGCGAGTTAAGGTAAAGTTCTTGAATATTCTTTGGAGAGGGTTTCAGCATAACTTGAAATTGATAGTAGTGCTGTAAACGATTTGGATTTTCACCATAACGACCATCTGTAGGTCGTCGACAGGGCTGTACATATGCACTACTAATAGGCTCTGGGCCAATAGAGCGTAAAAAAGTCATAGGATGAAATGTCCCTGCGCCTACCTCTAAATCGAGTGGTTGTACAAGTACGCAACCTTGACGTGACCAGTAATCTTGCAGTTGCAAAATTAAGCCTTGAAATGTTTTACTGTTGTAAGTTGTCATGGTGTTCAAATTCACTTTTGTATTATTTAACGGAGCAAGTATCATTTGCCAAAAGTTATATCATTAATCGGCTATAACTAAATTTTTACTGGTGCCTCTAATAAAAATGCCCGGATATGAAGACCGGGCATATTATTATTAGCTTATAAATTCCTATATATCGAGATTAGAAACATTTAAGGCATTCTCTTCTATGAATTTTCTACGTGGTTCAACATGATCACCCATCAAGGTAGTGAACAATTGATCTGCCGCGATAGCATCTTCGATGGTGACTTGTAACATGCGGCGAGTATCTGGATCCATGGTGGTTTCCCATAACTGCTCGGGATTCATTTCACCCAGACCTTTATAACGCTGTATATATTGACCACGCTTTGACTCTGTCATTAACCAATTTAATGCTTCTTCAAAGCTTGCCACAGAATTAGTTTTCTCACCTCGTTTAACGTAAGCACCGTCTTCCATCAACCCATTAATTGCCGTATTTAATGATATGATGGCCGCAAACTCTTTCGATTGTATAAACTCAAAACTACAATGGTATTCTTTATCTATGCCATGCTTTCTAACAATAAAGTTAGGATAATAAATATTACGTTCTTGATTATATTTTACTTCAATTTTATAAATCGAACCATTGCCATCTTGATTTTCAAGTTGAGTAATTAAATCCTTAGCCCAAATGTTTACTTTTGTTTCATCGGTAAAGTCTTCTGGGATGATCGTTGTGCTATATATCATTTTCTCTAATATATCCGTAGGGATCTGTCTAGAGAGTCGTTTAACTATATCCATAGTATTACGGTATTGATTAACTAATTGCTCTAAGGCTGCACCTGAAATGCCGGGAGCCTGTTCATTAACATAAATAGAGGCATTATCTAGCGCTAGTGTTGTTAAGTATTCAGTTAAACCGTCTTCATCTTTAATATAACGCTCTTGTTTACCTTTTTTTACCTTGTACAGCGGTGGTTGAGCTATAAAGATGTGACCACGTTCCATTATTTCTGGCATTTGACGATAGAAAAAAGTTAACAATAACGTACGAATGTGTGATCCATCGACATCGGCATCGGTCATAATAATAATACTATGATAGCGAAGTTTTTCTGGGTTATATTCATCACGGCCAATACCACACCCGAGTGCAGTAATTAATGTACCAACCTCTTGAGAAGATATCATTTTATCAAAACGTGCTTTTTCAACGTTAAGGATTTTACCTTTTAATGGTAATATTGCTTGGTTTTTACGATTACGCCCCTGCTTGGCTGAGCCGCCAGCAGAGTCTCCTTCGACAATATATATTTCGGATAACGCAGGATCTTTTTCCTGACAATCAGCTAGTTTACCTGGCAAACCCGCTATATCTAATACACCTTTACGACGAGTCATTTCACGCGCTTTACGTGCCGCTTCTCTCGCTCTTGCCGCATCAACAATTTTCATAATAATTGTACGAGCAATACTTGGGTTCTCTAATAGGTACTCACCTAGTTTTTCTCCCATGGCTTGTTCTACTGCCGTTTTAACTTCAGAGGAAACAAGTTTATCTTTTGTTTGTGAAGAGAATTTAGGATCAGGAACTTTAACGGATATTACTGCGGTTAGACCTTCACGAGCATCATCACCGGTAGCACTTGTCTCTGTACTCCCCTTTTTAGCCCTATTAAGACCTTCTTTTGTCATATAAGAGTTCAGTGTCCGTGTTAATGCTGTTCTAAAACCACTTAAGTGAGCTCCACCATCACGTTGTGGTATGTTATTAGTAAAGCAGTGAATACTTTCTTGGAAACCATCATTCCATTGCATTGCTACTTCAACAATAATACCGTCTTCACGCTCTAAGTCGAAATAGAATATTTCATCATTAACCGCTGTTTTATTAGTATTTAAATAATCAACAAAGGCTTGAATACCACCTTGATAGCAAAAATGTTCTTCTTTACCGCCTTCACGCTCATCAATGAGCTTTATAGAAACACCTGAGTTCAAAAATGATAACTCACGAATACGTTTAACAAGAATATCGTAGTGAAAGAGCAAGTTGGTAAAGGTATCTGGGCTTGGCCAAAAACGTACTTCCGTTCCTGTTCTGTCACTGACACCCACTTCAGCTAGTGGAGCTTCTGGCACTCCAACAAAATAAAACTGTTCAAATAGTTTTCCATCTCGGCGAATATTCAGCTTTACTTTACGACTTAAGGCATTTACTACTGAAATACCAACACCATGCAAACCACCAGAGACTTTATAGCCAGAGTCTTCGCCACCAAATTTACCACCAGCATGTAACACAGTCATGATAACTTCTGCGGCAGAAACACCTTCTTCAGGATGAATTTCTGTTGGAATACCACGGCCATCATCTTCTACTGAGACAGAGCCATCTAGATGAATAGTGACTATAATCTCTGAGCAGTGGCCTGCCAATGCTTCATCGATTGAGTTATCTAGAACCTCAAAAACCATATGATGTAAACCCGTGCCATCATCCGTATCACCAATATACATACCAGGTCTTTTTCGTACTGCATCAAGTCCTTTTAGTACTTTAATACTGGACGAGCTATATTCATTTTCTACTATCATAGTTTTAGCCTACTCAATCATTGCTGAATTATTCACAGGTAATATACCACCATGTTTCACGTGAAACATATGATATTTTGAATTGTCACTACTGTCATTAATGTTGACCTTGAGGTCATCAATAAATGGTTGTAAAACACCTTGCTCTATTGCCGTGATTACCACTTGGCAATCGAGTTTACTTATCGCTTTAGATAGCGCCTGGCGAGAATAAACATCTAACTCTGCACCAACATCATCGATAAGTAAAATTGGTTTTACTCGATTAACTCTTGCGATTAGTTTTGCTTGTGCAAATGTTAATGCCAGTAAAAACAACTTTTGTTGTCCTCGCGAAAGTTGACTTTCTAAAGCCTGCTTTGCAATAAAGAACTTAACGTCAAACTTATGTGCCCCATATAAAGTATACCCGTGTTTTTTCTCTCTTTCTTGACTATCATTAATTACATTCCACAACTTCTTTTTTTGTGGCCAGCCTTGCAAATATTGTACTGACACTTTATCTGATATATTAGGTAATAGCAGAGCCAACCAAAAAGGTAACTCAGCAATGAGTGCCGCCACATAATTAGATCTAATTTCAGCAACCTCTTCAGATAGCTGACAAAACAAGCCTGTCCAATATGCCAATACTGATGGCTCTAAGCGGTTTCGTATACAAGCATTGCGTTGCTTTAATACTTTTGTTAATTCTCGCCATTGATTAGAAAAATCATGTTTCACGTGAAACATGCCTAGGTCAACAAACCGTCTGCGCTCTTTGGGTCCGCCAAAAAAAAGCTTAAAACTCTCTGGTGTAACTATTTGTACAGCTATGTTTTTGGCAAGTTCAGATAAACGACTAAACCTTTCACCATTAATTTTAATCAAGGTGATGCCAGAATCTATGTTTTTACTAAGACCAAGTTGCAAGTCATTACCGTCTTTAATACTAACAACGAAGTATTTGGTATCGTAACTTGCAAGGTGTTCTACTCTACTTGTTCTAAATGACTTACCATGCCCTATAAAAAACAGGGCTTCCAACAAACTACTTTTACCACTACCGTTATCACCTACAAAGAAATTTATTGTCGGATGTAAAGTAATAACCGTTGAAGATAAATTTCTAAAATTATGAGTGGTAAGCTTAACAACGGTCATTAATTAATATAACTTCAGTTAATAATGCTATAAACGCATTGGCATAACAACATAAAGCGCTTCACCACTGTTACTGCCTTCAATAACAACACTACTGTTGGCATCCGCTAACGTAAATTTAACATTCTCATCTTTGATAGCACTCAACACATCAAGGACATAACTTACGTTAAAACCTATTTCTAAATCACCATAAGGAAAATCAATTTCAATTTCTTCCTCTGCTTGCTCTTGCTCAGGGTTGTTTGCCGTTATTTTTAAATTACTTGATGTGAAGTTTAAACGAACGCCTTTAAATTTTTCATTGGATAATATAGATGCGCGTGATAAAACCTGACGTAAAGCATCTTTGTTGGTTTCAAATACTTTATCACCGTTACGGGGTAGCACACGACGGTAATCAGGAAAGCGACCATCAACGAGTTTACTGGTAAAAGAAAACTCTTTATCTATAATACGAATATGATTAGAGCCTAAAAATATTTGCACATGTTCCTCTAGCGGTGATAAAAGCCGTATTATTTCTAAGATCCCCTTACGTGGCACAATAACTTGCCTCGCGGGTAAATTTAAATTTTCATTCGATATTTTACAAATAGCGAGTCGATGTCCGTCCGTAGCAACGGAGCGGATTTCATTACCTTCACTCTCAATAGACATACCATTTAGGTAATAACGAACATCTTGGTTTGCCATAGAAAAGTGGGTACTTTCAATTAAACGTAAAAATTCAGATTTGAGTAATTGAAATTGAACGTCCCCTTGCCATTCTTCAATGTTTGGAAAATCAACCGCGGGTAATGTTAAAAGTGAATAGCGGCTTCGACCAGAGGATAATTTGATAGTCTCATTTATTGACTCAAAGCTTATCAACGAATTTTCTGGCAAACTTTTACAAATATCTAAAAGTTTACGTGCTGGAATGGTTATATTACCATCTTCACCTTGATTATCTATTACGGCGTAAGCAACCATTTCAAGCTCTAAATCAGTAGCCACTAAAGTAAGTGAGTGACCGCTAACCTTAAATAGTATATTACTTAATATGGGTAAAGTACTTTTACGCTCTACAGCACCTGAAACCAATAATAATGGTTTAAGTAATAACTCCCTGTTTAATGAAAACTTCATTTTGATACCTATTTTAGTGCGCTGTTTTTTGATAATTTAAGAGGAAAGTGTTCTGATTAAGTTTGAATAATCTTCTTTAATATCATGTGTTTCTTCTCGTAATGATTTAACTTTACGACAAGCATGCAAAACCGTTGTATGGTCACGGCCTCCAAATGCATCTCCAATTTCTGGTAAACTATGATTCGTTAACTCTTTAGATAAAGCCATCGCTATTTGTCTAGGTCGAGCAATAGAACGATTACGGCGTTTAGATAATAAATCTGCTATTTTGATTTTATAATATTCCGCCACGGTTTTTTGAATATTATCAATCGTTACTAATTTATCTTGTAAGGCGAGTAAGTCGCGTAACGCTTCTCTAACAAAGTCTATTGTGATAGCACGACCAGTGAAGTTAGCGTTAGCCATCACTCTATTTAAAGCCCCTTCTAACTCTCGTACATTAGAGCGCAATCTTTTTGCAATAAAAAAGGCAACTTCATCTGCTAAGTTAATCTGACTTTCTTGCGCTTTACGTTTTAATATTGCCACTCGTGTTTCAAGCTCTGGCGGCTCTATCGCTATGGTTAAACCCCAACCAAAACGAGATTTTAAACGATCATCAACACCATTAATTTCTTTAGGATAACGATCACTCGTTAAAATAACTTGCTGATTACCTTCAAGAAGAGCATTAAAGGTATGAAAAAATTCTTCTTGTGTGCGTTCTTTACCCGCAAAAAATTGAATATCATCAATAAGTAAGGCATCAACGCTACGATAATATTGCTTAAATTTTTCCATGGCGTTGTTTTGTAATGCTCTAACCATATCTTGAACGAAACGCTCAGAATGCATATAAGCAATTTTAGCTTTCGGATTTTTTAATAAAATTCCATTACCAACAGCATGTAATAAATGTGTTTTTCCTAGACCCGTACCACCATATATAAATAACGGGTTGTAAGCCGTTCCTGGATTATCGGCTACTTGCGATGCCGCGGCTCGAGCTAACTGATTTGATTTACCTTCAACAAAATTGTCAAAAGTATATTTTAGACTGATATTGGTTTTCTTCGGGATATTACTTTCGGGTTCTGTCGCTCTAGAAGCTTGGGGTGATTTAGAAAGCGTAAATACATTAGCCGGACTGGCACCTAGGCGTTTATTACTAACAGCCTTGTTAACAGAGACATCAACACTCGGTTTACTGCCAACATCAAAACGGAGTAATAATGGATGGCTTGGTTCGTTAATGGTGAGTAATTCATTAATGCGATTTACATACTTATCTCGCACCCAATCAAGCACAAAACGATTAGGAGCATATAACGTCATAATATTATCATTAATCACGCATTGTAAAGGTCGAATCCACATACTAAATTGCTGTGCAGGCAATTCTTCTTGCAAAACAGATAGGCATCTTTGCCAAGGTGAATGATCCAACAAAAACTCCAATAGTCATAAGGATAATATTTTTCTTAGCTCTATTATCTATTGAGTTATCCACAAGTGCAATATTGACTTTTAAGTATTTTTTTTTAATTTTATGACGTAAAGGTAATACCCTGTATATAATGAATAAAACTTAGTTATTTAAAGTAAATAAAATATACTTTATATATATAATTATACCTATTAATATCAATTAACTACATTAGATATTAATAGAATAAAATAGTCAGTAAATAATGTGGCCGGTCTAGTGAACAAAACTCGTAAGGATCTCAACGATCCTTATTAAATACATGATATAAATTATTGACAAACACCTAGATAAGCTTTAATATTTGCCCTCATTTTTTAGACCTGTGTGCTCAAAAGGCTGTTTTGCCAGGGCAACAACAACCGACGGATTAGCGTAATGAAAAGAACATTTCAACCTAGCGTACTAAAGCGTAAGCGTAACCACGGATTCCGTGCTCGTATGGCAACTAAAAACGGCCGTGCTGTTATATCTCGCCGCCGTGCTAAAGGCCGTGCTCGCCTTAGCGCATAATATCAAACCTTGTTTACAATTTTTGATATGAAGGTAGTAGCACTATGACTACTAACACATTTAATCGGGAGTCACGTTTATTGACTCCCGATCATTTTCAAGCTGTATTCTCTAAACCTATCCGCTTTGGCTCTCGCCACTTTACTTTACTAATTACACCAAAACCACATACATTAGTCTCTGATAAAAGTAATTCTGTTGCTAAAAATCGTTTAGGGTTAGCTATTGCTAAAAAACGAGTAAAGTTAGCTGTGCAGAGAAATCGTATTAAAAGACAAATAAGAGAAAGCTTCCGTTTGAATCAGCATAAATTACCTGCTATCGATATTGTCGTTATGGTAAAGTCTGGTATTGACCAACTTGATAACAAGACAATTAATTTGGAATTAGAAAAAATATGGCGAAAAATAATTCAGCGCCACAAAAACTAGCCATAATAGTAATAAAGGGCTACCAGCGTTTTTTAAGCCCTCTGCTAGGTTCTAATTGTAGGTTTACACCTAAATGTTCTGGTTATGCCATTGAAGCGGTTATACGCTTTGGTGTAATTAAAGGCTGTTGGTTAGCGGCAAAACGTATTTTAAGATGTCACCCACTCAATGATGGCGGCGAAGATCCAGTTCCTCCGTTAAAAAAGAGTAAATAGTCCGCATAAATAAAAATACAGTTGGTTAACACGCTAACGTATATTAAAATGCTTCGCACTTAAAAATTTAAAATTATGCAAGGGAAAATACTCCCTTGCCAACAAAAAAAGAGAAGTTAATTTTATGGAATCCCAACGCAGTCTACTTTTCATTGCGCTTATGGTTGTTACTTACTTATTGTTTAGTCAATGGCAACAGCAAAATGCTGCTATCCCTGAACAAACAAGCATTAGTCAATCACAATTTGGTCAAGATGGCACTGAAGACTTCGTACCTGAATCATCAGAGATGCAAGTAAATATAGTCAAGTCAAAAGATCTTACCTCAAAATTAATCAATGTAGTTACCGACAACTTCACCATGAAGATAAATTCTCAGGGTGGCGATATTGTTGAAGTTAAATTACTTAACTACGATACCGAGCAAGGTAGCGATATTCCCTTTACCTTAATGCAAAATGGCAATCAAAAATATATTGCTCAAAGTGGTTTAACGGGGGCTAATGGCATAGACCGTATAATTAAAGGTCGCCCAATATATACTACTGAACAAAGCAACTATGAATTAACAAGTGATAGTTTAAGTATTGATTTAGTTTTTCATGATGTTAGTGGTATGTCGGTGACTAAGCGCTTTACCTTCAATAAAAATAGTTACAGCGTTAATGTTGATTACTTAATCGATAATAACACGGCTAATAGTGTTTCAGTGCAAATGTATGGTCAACTTAAACAATCTACCGTTGTAGAATCAGGCGGCGGTATGTTACCAACTTATCGTGGTGCTGCTTACTCAACAACAGAGGATCGTTTTGAAAAATACGATTTTGACGATATTCAAGATAAAAACTTAACGGTTGCTACCACGGGTGGTTGGGTTGCAATGCTTGAACATTATTTTGTTTCCGCTTGGGTACCAAAAGCTGAAGATACCAACCAAATTTATACAACATTTAGTAATAATTTTGAAGCGGTTATTGGTTTTAAAGCGCCCGCAATCATTATAGATGCTGGTCAACAAGGTTCAACTTCGGCTATTTTTTATGTCGGTCCTAAAGATCAAGAAGTATTAGAGAAAATAGCACCCAATTTAGATCTAACTATAGATTACGGCTTCTTATGGATGATCAGCCAACCACTCTTCTGGTTGTTACTTACCATCCAAAGCTTTGTTATTAACTGGGGTGTTGCAATTATTATTATCACCTTGATTGTAAAAGGTGGTATGTATCCATTAACGAAAGCTCAATATACCTCAATGGCTAAAATGCGTGACTTAGCGCCTAAAATGGCACAACTTAAAGAACGTTTTGGTGATGATAGACAAAAAATGTCACAAGCTACCATGGAAATGTATCGAAAAGAAAAAGTGAATCCAGCCGGTGGTTGTTTACCGCTTATTTTACAAATGCCAATTTTCTTAGCACTTTACTGGGTATTCTTAGAAAGTGTTGAGTTACGTCACGCACCTTTCATTTTCTGGATACAAGATTTATCTACAATGGATCCTTTCTTTGTTTTACCTGTTCTAATGGGAGCCAGCATGTTCGTTATGCAAAAAATGCAACCTATGACTATTCAAGATCCAATGCAAAAGAAAATAATGCAATATATGCCCGTAGTATTCTCTATATTTATGGCTTGGTTCCCTTCTGGCCTAGTACTATACTGGTTAGTGAGTAACTTAATATCAATTACACAAATGAAAATAATTTTCAGCGGTATTGCAAAGAAAAAAGCGGAAAAAACTGCCTAAGCTAGCAACATACTTACTTGAATAAAATAATATAAAAAGGCGATTACTGTTTATCAGTAATCGCCTTTTTGTTTTTATTACTTTAAATTATCTTATGACTAATACTGATAGAAAAATAAATCAGGGCAAGAGCCAAATAATGAAGTAAAATACACCTCATTCAAACTTTCACTGTAATTACCTCGTTATGACCTCTTTTGCTCAAATAACAACAATCGCCGCACAAGCCACTGCACCAGGCAGAGGTGGCGTTGGTATCATTCGAGTTTCTGGCCCTGAAGCTAAAAATGTTGCCCAAGCTATTTTAGGTAAAATTCCCGCGGTAAGAAAAGCGGAATACCTGCCCTTCTTAGACACAGTTACCTCAGATAAAAAACAAATTTTAGACCAAGGCATCGCCATTTATTTTAAAGCTCCACATTCGTTTACAGGTGAAGACGTTATTGAATTTCAAGGCCATGGTGGACCTGTTATTTTAGATATGCTGTTAAAAACCATTCTAAAATTACCCAAGGTTATTATGGCTAAACCAGGAGAATTCAGCGAACAAGCTTTTTTAAATGACAAACTCGATTTAACCCAAGCAGAAGCCATTGCTGATTTAATTAATTCAAGTTCAGAGCAAGCGGCACGTTCTGCCCTACACTCTTTACAAGGTGACTTTTCAAAACTAGTACACGAGATGGTTGAAAGCATTATTCATCTAAGAATGTACGTTGAAGCGGCCATTGATTTCCCTGAAGAAGAAATAGATTTTCTTGCCGATAAAAAAATAGTCACTGACTTAAAAAATATTATCAACCAAGTAGAAAGTGTTCGTAAACAAGCACAACAAGGCAATATTATTCGTGAAGGAATGCGTGTAGTTATTGCTGGTCGCCCTAACGCAGGTAAATCAAGCTTATTAAATGCACTAAGTGGTAGAGAAACTGCCATAGTCACTGATATTGCAGGTACAACTCGTGATGTATTAGCGGAACAAATACATATTGATGGTATGCCATTACATATAATTGATACCGCTGGCTTACGAGAAAGTAACGATATAGTAGAAAAAATAGGTATTGAACGGGCTTGGCAAGAAATAAAAAAAGCTGATCGCGTTTTATTAATGGTTGATGCTAGCGAAGATCATACTGTCTTAGCCGATGAACAAAATATTAAAGACTACTATCCAGAGTTTTTTGACCAACTACCAGAAAATATAGGCCTAACTTTAATAAGAAATAAAGCCGATGTTAATAATACAGCCACCGGCTTTAGCGAATTTACCGATAATGATGGTACACAGCACGCTATTATCACTTTATCTGCTAAAACAGGTGATGGTGTTAGCAGCCTAAAAGAGCACTTAAAAACGATTATGGGCTACCAAGGTAGTCCTGAGGGTGGCTTTATGGCAAGAAGAAGGCACCTAGTGGCGCTAGATAATACCCATCAACACTTACTTACTGGACTCGAACAACTTGAATCTTATGTCGCAGGCGAAATTTTGGCAGAGGAACTACGTCTTTGTCAGCAAGAATTAGATCAAATAACGGGTGAGTTTACCAGTGATGATTTACTCGGTAAAATTTTTAGTTCTTTTTGTATAGGTAAATAATATTGCTACTACGCTGAACGACACCATTTTTATCATCTATTAACGAATACCAATCCATATAAAAATATATATCTCTTGTTATTACGCAACAGTATAACTAAATTTTATTGTTTATCTGTGGTGAAATAATACAATAAATACCCTTTATTTTAATTAAAAAGAGACCCCTATGAGTTCAATTCAAATCATTGTTGGCAGTATGCTTGGTGGCTCAGAATATGTAGCAGAAGCCTGTGAAATTACATTAAAGGAGCTTAATCATCAGGTTGATATTCACCTAAAACCAGACTTTAATACCATCATTAATAATACTTTCCCTACCAATAATGAACAAAAAAAGCACACTAATTCAGCCAAAAATCCTCTTTGGCTCATTTGTACCTCAACACATGGTGCTGGTGAATACCCAGATAATATCAAACAATTTATCAGTGATCTAAGTCATTGTGATCAAGATCTATCCACAGTTGATTTTTTAACCATTGGGATCGGTGATTCAAGTTATGATACTTTCTGTAAAGCAGCTAATGATATATCAAAACTATTAATATCAAAGATTTGTAATCAAATAGTACCTATTAAAACATTAGATATGTCTGAAGATATAGATCCCGAAGAGCTTGCTCAACAGTGGATCAGTATAAATAAAGATCTACTTTAGATCTAAAGTGATCACTTACACATAACTTATTCACATTTTTTACTATTTATTTATTGTTATGTGGATAAAACACTGAATAAGCGGTTATTTTACTCTTATTATTCCGTTGATTAAATCATAAATAAAACAGCCTGTGTATAACTAGCTCTTTTGATCAAAGCTTATTTACTGGTTGATCAACGATTAATCACAAGTTTATCATTGCTGTTAGTTATTAATAAATATAAATAAAAAGCACTTACCCACAGAAAAAGGCTTTACTAATAGTAATAATAATAAGATCTTTAATAAAGATCTCTTATATATATTAACGATCTGCCTCGATCTTTTTTACGCAATTGATCGTATCCCTGAAGACAAAAAAGCGTTAAAATACGTTCCTCATTTTTGAGTGTTTAAATTTTTCAACGCATTTAAAAAAAAGTTAATTAATCAGGATTGTTATTTTATGTGGTATCAAGAATCTTATGACATAATTGTTGTTGGTGGTGGTCATGCAGGCACAGAAGCCGCACTAGCAGCGGCACGTATGGGTTGTAAGACGTTGTTATTAACTCATAATATTGACACTTTAGGCCAAATGTCATGTAATCCAGCCATTGGTGGGATTGGCAAAGGTCATCTAGTTAAAGAAATTGATGCTCTTGGGGGATTGATGGCAACAGCCATTGATCATAGCGCTATTCAATTTAGAACATTAAATTCTAGTAAGGGTCCCGCTGTGAGAGCAACCAGAGCTCAAGCAGATAGATCTTTATATCGTTCTTATGTTCGTAATGTATTGGAAAACCAAGAAAATTTAACCATATTCCAGCAACCATGTGATGATTTGATCCTTGAAAAAGATAGTGTGGTTGGCATATCAACACAAATGGGCCTTAAATTTAAAGGCAAAACAGTCGTTTTAACCGTAGGTACCTTCCTTGCGGGACAGATTCATATTGGCTTAAATAATTACCAAGGTGGCCGAGCAGGAGATCCAGCCAGTATAAATCTAGCAGCAAAAATGCGTGATATGCCGTTTAGAATGGATCGTTTAAAAACAGGTACCCCTCCTCGCCTTGATGCACGATCATTAGATTTTTCTGTGATGGAAGAACAACCAGGAGATACACCACGCCCTGTTTTTTCTTTTATGGGATCACGTGCCGATCATCCACAGCAAATATCTTGTTATATCACTCATACTAACGAAAAAACGCATCAACATATTCGTGATGGTTTAGACAGATCACCAATATATACGGGTGTAATTGAAGGGATAGGCCCAAGATATTGTCCATCGATTGAAGATAAAATCACCCGTTTCGCAGATAAAACATCACATCAAATATTCGTAGAACCAGAAGGGCTTACAACGCACGAAGTCTATCCTAATGGTATTTCAACTAGCTTACCTTTTGATATTCAAATGAACTTAGTCCGTTCAATAAAAGGCTTTGAAAATGCCTTTATTACCCGTCCTGGCTACGCCATAGAATATGATTATTTTGATCCTCGTGATTTAAAACAAACGTTAGAAAGTAAGTTTGTGCAAAATTTATATTTTGCTGGCCAAATTAATGGGACTACCGGTTATGAGGAAGCCGGTGCTCAAGGACTTATTGCTGCAACCAATGCGGCTAATCGAGTAAAAGAACGCGATGAATTTATTCTAGGACGTGATGAAGCTTATGTTGGCGTATTGATTGATGATTTATCAACCTTAGGTACTAAAGAACCCTATCGAATGTTTACTTCACGTGCTGAGTATCGTTTATTACTTCGAGAAGATAATGCAGATATTCGTTTAACTGAAAAAGGTCGTAAGGTAGGCTTAGTTGATGATGCTCGTTGGCAACGTTTTAATGAAAAAATGGAAAATATAGAGCTTGAACGTCAGCGTTTACGATCAACTTGGGTACAAAAGGATCATCATAATATTGATAAGATCAATGCGTTACTCAAGGCGCCAATGAGTAAAGAAGCCAGCTTGGAAGATTTGATACGTCGTCCAGAAGTAAAATATGATGATTTAATGAAAATAGAAGGCTTAGGGCCGGCATCAGCAGATAAACAAGCTTCTGAACAAGTTGAAATTCAAACTAAATATGCGGGGTATATCGATAGACAACTAGATGAAATAGCCAAGAGAAAACGTAATGAAAATACGATGATCCCAACAGATTTTAATTATCAACAGATTTCTGGTCTTTCAAATGAAGTGGTTGCTAAGTTAAAAGATGCTCGTCCAGAAACAATTGGTAAAGCTTCACGAATTTCTGGTATTACTCCAGCAGCAATTTCGTTATTATTAGTTTACTTAAAAAAACATGGTCTTTTACGAAAATTAGCGTAGAAGCAAGTAGGTAGGGGCGAGTCGCTAATAAAAATAGTAATACTCATCTAAACATAAATGACTTTAACAGATAAATTATCAACACTGATCAGTAAAACACCACTGGTTGTCTCCACAGAACAAATAAATTTACTTATTCAATACGTTGAATTACTTAATAAATGGAATAAAACCTATAACCTTACAGCCATTCGCGAGCCGAGTGAAATGTTAGTCAAGCATATTATGGACAGTTTAATGGTAGGAGAAATCCTAACGGGTGAACATTTTATTGATGTGGGAACAGGCCCCGGTTTACCTGGAATACCTTTAGCTATTTTATTTCCAGAAAGAAAGTTTGTATTATTAGATAGTTTAGGTAAACGTATTACTTTTATTAGGCAAGTCGTTTTCCAATTAAAGCTGAAAAATGTTACTCCTGTTAAAGCAAGAGTTGAAGACTATCAAGGAAAACAACCATTTGATGGCGTATTAAGTCGTGCCTTTTCTTCACTTAATGATATGGTAAGCTGGTGTCAGCATTTAATAACGACAGAGCAAGGACTATTTTTTGCACTTAAAGGACAATATCCACATGATGAAATCACTCAGTTACCTGAAAATATTTCCATGGTAGATAGCCATAAAATTATAGTACCCGAGCTTATTGGCGAACGCCATGTACTGGTATTAAAGAAGTTGCATTATAAACAATAAGTATAATAGAGGCGCTTGTGGGAAAAGTTATAGCAATTGCAAACCAAAAAGGTGGTGTGGGTAAAACAACAACAGCCGTTAATTTAGCGGCCTCATTGGCGGCTACAAAACGCAAAGTATTGTTAATAGATCTAGATCCTCAAGGTAATGCTACTATGGCCAGTGGTGTTGATAAATACCAAGTGCATGCTACTTGTTATGAATTACTCATTGAAGAAAAAAGTATTGAAGAAGTGGTAGTAAAAGAAACCTCAGGACTCTATCATTTAATTTCAGCGAATAGTGATGTAACCGCAGCTGAAATAAAGTTAATGGAAGTTTATTCCCGTGAACAGCGTTTAAAAAAGGCCATAGCACCAGTAAAAAGTTTTTATGATTTTATTATCATTGATTGTCCGCCTTCACTGAATATGCTTACGGTAAATGCCATGACAGCTGCTGATTCTGTACTGGTACCCATGCAATGTGAATATTATGCATTAGAAGGCTTAACAGCCTTAATGGACACTATTACTAAATTAACGTCTGTGGTGAATAATAAATTGCATATTGAAGGTATACTCCGAACTATGTACGATCCTCGAAATCGTTTAGCTAATGATGTATCTGAGCAATTAAAACGTCATTTTGGTGATAAAGTTTATCGTAGTGTCATCCCACGTAATGTTCGCTTAGCAGAAGCACCAAGTTTTGGTACTCCTGCCATGTATTATGATAAATCTTCAACGGGCGCCAAAGCTTATCTAGCCCTTGCCGGTGAAGTTTTACGTAAAAACAAAACCACGAAAAAACCCGAGCAGTCTACGGTCAATCTTGCCAATTAGCGCAAAGGAAAATTATGAGTACAACAAAACGTAAAGGAGCTAGTCGTTTAGGCCGTGGTTTAGATGCCTTATTATCGCAAGGAATTTCAGTCAAAGAACAATATAAAGGAACTGACAGTAAAATAACCTTTATTAATAATGAATTACAAAAATTACCTATTGATAAATTACAGCCAGGAAAATATCAACCGCGCCGTAATATGTCTGACACTGCGTTGGAAGAACTGTCATTATCTATTCAGTCACAAGGTATAATTCAACCTATTATTGTTCGGTTAATTTCGGGGGATCAATATGAAATTATTGCTGGAGAACGCCGATGGCGAGCGGCTAAATTAGCACAACTTGATATTGTGCCATGTTTGATTAAAGACGTGCCGGATGAATCAGCAGTCGCTATTGCATTAATTGAAAATATTCAACGCGAAGATCTCAATGCCATGGAAGAAGCGGTCGCATTAGAACAATTATTAACAGAGTTTGACTTAACACACCAAGAGGTAGCCATAGCCGTTGGTAAATCTCGTACCACAATCAGTAACTTATTACGTTTAAATAATTTAAATGCAGAAGTAAAAAAATTATTAGAAAATGGTGATATTGAAATGGGTCATGCCCGTGCATTGTTGGCATTAGAAGGAGATACACAAAAGTCTGCGGCACAAATCGTTGCAACAAAAGAATTAACAGTACGTGAAACAGAAGCGCTAATTAAAAAAATTAAAAATCCAGTTGTTGAAAAAGAAAAAATTGATAAATCCATTGAAATTATAAAGATGGAACAAGACTTAACTGAAATAATAGGAGCTAACGTTGTTATTAGCCATAATAAAAAAGGCAGAGGAAAACTGGTTATTTCTTATGAAAATTTAGCTAAACTAGAAAATATTTTAGCTAAAATAAACTAAAAATATGTGATGTTATATAAAAAACCAGCACGAATAGAATACCAGAGTTATATAAAATGCGAGGAGGTTAATACGACAGTTTAGCTATACGGCCTACCCTCTACATTTTGCTGTAGATAAGTTATAAAAGGATGTTGTAATAATAAAAAGAGAAGAGCACTATTTATTATGCTTTAGGTGCACAAATTTGGAATTTATCACCAAAAAATTATAGTTTTAATTTATATTATCTTCAAGGAATAGTTTATGAAGGACTTACCCCCAGTAGCACTGATCAAAACATGGATAGAAGTGGTAGAGCAGCTTGAAATACCAAGTAACATCCGCGAAAAGCGCAGTAAATTACTTAATTATTATTTTGGTTCGTTTGAAAAAGCACAGGTATATGTGGAAGAAAATGATGATTATCGTTAATTATGTCGCCATTATAACCTCAAAAAAATCATTTTAATAAATAGATGAGTTATTACCTATATTAATTTTGCGATTAAAAGTAACACATCTATAAGTAATCTAATTAAGTGCTGGTAAAAATATTAAGTCTTTTATAGAATGCCTCCTCTAAGTTTCCACCCGTAGCTCAGCTGGATAGAGCGATGCCCTCCGGAGGCATAGGTCACAGGTTCGACTCCTGTCGGGTGGGCCATTTACCGCGTTAATAATGAGCTAAAAAAGTAAAAAACGTAAATATAAGGGACTTGCGGCCAAGTTTAATTAAAAGGCTGTGGTAAAGGATAAAATTTAGGATAACGAAACATGGAAGTTATTGGTACCTCGGGTTATTTTTTAGCAACCCTAGCCTATGCCGTATATATTTTATTACTGTTAGCGGCAGGTAATAAAACCCTCTCGGGTGGTTTAGTGCTGCTAGCGGCATTATTGGTTTTTGCTTCTTCACTTAGTTCAGCATTACAGCCTAAACAAGGTTTTTCATTACTTATAGTCATGGCCATAGAAACCCTTAAAGTGGCGGTATGGTCGCTGCTTATTATCTGTACACAAGCTAAAATATATTCAATTAAAATATTATTTAATCATCCAAAAACACAGCAATACTTAAAGGTTTGGGCTGGTTTATCACTACTGTGCTGGGCGGTAATACACTTTATTCCCGAGGGTGTTAAGTACATATTTTCCTTATTATTACTTCTTAATTTATGGCTATTAGTATTAATTGAACAATTATATAGGAATGCGGATGTTAAAGTTAAATGGGCTCTTTGGTCATTAATTATCGCATTGGGCATGTCAACGGTCTTTGATTTTGTACTTTTTGCGCAAGCAGCCATGGTAAGCCAGTTAGACTTTTCTTACTGGTATGCTCGAGGTTATATTATCGCGATAGGTATGCCATTAATATTGGTCAGTACTCGGCGAATTAAAGATTGGTCTGTGGATGTTTTTGTTTCCCGTGAAGTGGTGTTTTATAGTTCCATGTTACTCATTTCAGGCTTATATTTACTGTTATTGGCTATAGCCGGATATGTCATTAATTATTTTGGTGGTGCTTGGGGCTATGTAATAAGTATTGCTTTTGTTATTTTAGGTGGTGGTGTTTTAGCGGCCTTATTAATAACTGAGCGTATTCGTAGAGAAGTTAAGGTTTTTATCACCAAACACTTTTTCGCTAATAAATATGATTACCGCATTGAGTGGCTTAAATCTATTGAGCAATTAGAAGTTAATGAAAATGACAATTACTACCATACCGCGACAGATATTATTTGTTCATCATTAAATATTGATCAAGGCGCATTAGTTAAAAAACAATCTTCAGGTCAATATCAGATCCTTTATCAACAAAAATTCAATATCACACCAGAAGAATTATATTTTTTAGCGAACGTTGAAGCGTTTTGTCAGCAACATGGTTGGATTATTGATATTCGAGAATTAGCTTTAGTTAAAGAAAGCTATTCAGGTTTATTGTTAGATGCCAAATTATGTCAGCAAAAGAAGATAGATATAATTATCCCTCTTTTTATGAATTCAAACATTTATGGATTTTTCTTGTTAGCCATCCCCAGAGAGCGAGGATTATTAAACTGGGAGGATAGGGACTTACTTTTTTCAATTTCTAAGCAACTGAGTAATTATTTATCACTGAATGAAGCAAATGAAAGTTTAGCTGAATCTAAGCAATTCGATGCCTTTAATCGAATGTCAGCATTTTTAGTTCATGATTTAAAAAATATTCAAGCACAGCTGGCATTAATTAATAGTAATGCGAAACGACATAGAGATAACCCCGCCTTTATTGAGGATGTTTTTGAAACCATTGAATCAGCAACGGAGCGGCTTGATAAAGTATTAACGCAATTACGTAATAAGCAGCTAGTGGTGTCGAATAAAAAACATATCAACGTGGCCGCTTTGATTATAGCGGTTGTTGCTCAACGTAACGTACAAAAACCACATATCACAATGGAATTGCCACTTAAAGAGATGTTCACTATTGACGAAGATACCCTTTCTTCAGTATTAAATCATTTATTACAAAATGCACAAGAAGCGACAAAGGAGTGTGGTAGGGTTAATATTTATGCTCAAATGAAAGCAAATAATTTAAACATAAAAATAAGTGATAATGGTTGTGGAATGTCAGAACACTTTATCGCTAATCGCTTATTTAAGCCCTTCGATACAACAAAGGGTAATGCAGGGTTGGGAGTTGGTGTTTATGAGGCAAAACAGTTCATTGAAAGCGTAGGTGGGACATTGCAGGTAACGAGTCGTGAAAATGAGGGAAGTCTTTTCAAAATCGTTATACCCAGTTAATACCAAGTCATTAAAATAAAGGATATAGCATTGTTATGGAAAAGTTACTGATTGTTGATGATGATATCGGTGTACAAAAACAATTGAAATGGAGTTTAGCTGATTATGAAGTGATCTTAGCGGATAATCGTGAGAGTACTATTGCTGCAGTGAGACGTCATGAACCACAGGTTGTTACTTTAGATTTGGGTTTACCACCCGATGAAGCAAATGCTAGCGAAGGCTTAGCCGCATTGAAAAAAATATTGGAGATTGCCCCCCAAACTAAAGTTATTGTTATTACCGGTAATGATGATCGAAAAAACGCCTTGAAAGCTATTGAAATTGGCGCTTATGATTTTTATCAAAAGCCTGTTGATGCAGATATTATCAATGTCATTGTTTCTCGTGCTTTTAGTTTAGCAAAGATAGAAACAGACAATCGCAGTATGAAATCTGTAGTAGGTTGTGATATCGGTTTAATTGGTAGTAGTGAAAAGATTGATAAACTACGTCTTATGGTACAACGTATCGCGCCCACAGAGATAACTACATTAATATTAGGTGAGAGCGGTACGGGAAAAGAGGTTACAGCTAAAGCTATTCATAAGGTGAGTGATCGTCGTGATAAACCCTTTATTGCCATTAACTGTGCTTCTATTCCTGAAAACTTATTAGAAAGTGAGCTCTTCGGCTTTGAAAAAGGCGCTTTTACGGGAGCACATAAAACCACATTAGGTAAAATAGAATGTGCTCAAGGGGGAACGTTATTCCTTGATGAAATTGGTGATATGCCTTATCACTTGCAAGCAAAACTATTACGCTTTTTACAAGAAAAAATAATAGAGCGCTTAGGTGGTCGAAAAGAGATTGCTGTGGATGTACGCATTATCTGTGCAACTAACCAAGATCTTGAACACATGGTTGCGGATAAAACGTTCCGTGAAGATCTTTTCTATAGGATCACCGAGATTACTTTGAATATACCACCCTTACGTGATCGTGAAGAAGATGTACTTATTTTAGCTAATTTCTTTTTACGTCAGTATGCTGCTGAATATAAGCGTAATGCCAAGTTTTTTGCCGACGATGCATTATATGCGTTACAAAACCATAAGTGGCCTGGTAACATTCGAGAACTGCAAAATAAAGTTAAGTCATCCGTTATTATGAGTACCAGTAACCAAGTCACTGCTTTTGATTTAGGCTTTTATGATAAGGAAAATGCCGAGTATGAACTGTCTTTAAACTTGCGTGCTGTGCGTGAACAGGCAGAAACCCTCGCTATTCAAAAAGCTTATGCCTTGACGGAAGGCAATATGTCGAAAACGTCGGCATTACTGGGTATTACCAGACCGACGCTTTATTCCTTAATTGACAAGTATAATATTGCGATTAATGTTTAGCGGCAAAAAATCACTTACAGGATCAAATGAAACCCTTGTTGCTCTATCAATCAAAGAGCTGATTTTTGTGGAGGTCATAATTACTTTAGGCAAACCTATAATTAAAACAGGGTTATTCAATGGGTTAATTATCATCGAGAGAAGTAGCACTTTGAATTTTTGCAAATTCACGGCTTTTTTGTTTTAAAAGTTTATCAATATAGCGGGTCATTTTAACTTTTTGTAGTATTGAACCCTCTAATATTTCTTCTACTTCCCTTAATACTTTTCTCATGTTTTCAACATTATCCGTTGAATTGATCACCAGTTGCTGAGTTTTTTTGTCATTTTTAAGGGAGGTAGAACGAAGAGAGCCCGTTAGCTCAGTAGACATTTCTTTGGCAACCTTATCAATAGTTTTACAATCTATATGGGTTAGATCTTCAAGAAAACCAAATAAGAGTAATCGATCAACAAAGATGTTAATTTTTCTTGGTACTCCAAGGGTCTTTTTAAAAATAAGCTGAAATGCACCATCAGAAAATAAAGCATTTCTATTGAAGTTTGCTTGTGCTAATCGATGATTAATATAATCTTTTACTTCTTCAACATTAAGCGGTTTTAAGTGAGCAGAAGCAATAATACGTTGTCTAAACTGTTCCATATCGGGTGCAGAAATTATATCCTTTAACTCCTCTTGACCCAGTAAAAAGCTTTGAATTAGTGGCTTACTGTCGAGCTGGAAATTAGAAAGCATTCGTAACTCTTCTATTGTTTCCGCGGGTAGGTTTTGTGCTTCATCCACGACCAATAAAGCGCGTTTTCCTTGTTTATTTAAATGGATTAAAAACAGCTCTATGCTCTGTAATAGATCCGCTTTACTGTTGCCAACTACGGTGATTTTAAATTCAGCAGCAACCAGTTCAAGTAGCTCATTAGGAGACAGGTTTGTCGTTACTAGCTGTGCCGCAACAATATTATCATCACCAATATTAGCCAATAAATTACGGGCAATTGTTGTTTTCCCCGTGCCAATTGGCCCCGTTATGACAATGAAACCTTCACCTTGATCTAAACCGTATTGTAAATAAGATAAGGCACGTTGATGGTGCTTGGTCGCAAAGAAAAAGCGTGGGTCTGGACTTAATTGAAAAGGACGTTCACTAAAGCCATAGTAACTTTCATACATGCTAAAAACCTTTTGTTAAGTTAATAGAAGCACGTGCTTCATTATAGGTGTAACGATCAATGTTTGATTGTCTATCAATATATTGCAGTGTTAAAAAAGCGTTGAGTGATGAAGCTAAACTTCTATTATAAGTGGTGGATAATGTTTTATAAATATCTTCCTGCCTAGGACCTTTAGGATTATCTTTGTCAAAAACACTCTCACGGTAATCGATATAAATGGTGATATCACTTCTGACACTCATGCGCCGGGCAATACTAAAGCGTGCATCAGAATAATTATCTATTACACCGGTAGTTAAATTTTCTCGCTTATGACTTGATACATTAAGGAAAAAAGTAGTACGTGCTAGGGCGAGTTGAGACTGCCAAGCTAAGCGCTTGTTTAATGAAAATTCATTATCCTCAACGAGTTCAAGTGAACTTACCGAAAGTATTTGATACTTACTGGTGTCAATAGGGACTTCTCCAACAGGTAAACAGTTACTGACATCAGTGCTATTATTGGCGCACCATACTTCATTATCCGTTTGCTGATAATTATTACGATCAAACACATCAATCGTCTCGTGGTAAGAAACAGTATTGGTGAACCTTTTCGTTCGATGGGAAAAATCTAACTCATATGAATCACCAAAAAAGCGTTTAGAGTAACTTACTTCAATGGATGTTCGTGAAGAGGGTTGCCAGTCTATATTCGCTGCAATATAGTCGTCACTGGCCTGTGTGTCATCAATGATATAGTTATATGATAAATCAATGATAAAGTGTTTTGCTGCTTGATAACGTAAACCGGGCCCCCAAGAGGGAATTGCTTCTTGATTATTGCTGGCCCCATTACCGGTAATTTTTTCATTATAAAAACGTATAAAGGGGTTCACTTTATATGGAGTAATAGCTCCTACTTTTGTTTCAATTTGGTAGGTCTCACTGGTAAAACCCTTATTTTTTCGATTAGTGTGGTTACCATCAATATCCCAGAAGGCGTAACGAGCAGCACTGCCATTTTTACTCGTGATTTGAGCCGTATAGCCATTACTTTCCCCTATATTATCTTCAGTCTTTATCATGCTGTATAAGAGAGAAGAGGATACGCTATAATCACTGGTTGTACTGCTATATTGTAATCCAGCAGAATGGTTGAGTTGTTGGACTGTATCGCCATTGACTAAATCAGCTAAGCCATTGTCGGCATCACTTGTACTGACGTTAGTTATTGATGAGTTGGCAATAACTTGCAGTTTATTTCCCCAAATATCATATAAAGCATTAGCTTGCAGTGTTTGGTAATCATCATTAAGCTCACTGTTATGACTAAAACCGACAAGGGTTTCGGTACCCGCGAAAGAAAAGTATAACTTCTTTGAACTGAAATTAGCATCAACGCCAAGGATAAATTGCCTAACAAGGCTTGATTGTGTCTCTAGAGGAGAGAGTTCTACATTATCAGTATAGGTTTCGGTAAGTCCTAGGTTGGGATCGATGTGCCATTCACCCGCTAAAGCACTTACTGATGAAAGCAAGTAAGCTAAAGAAAAGCTTTTGATGTAGAGTCGCGGTTTATTGATTTTTTCTACCATAGCCATATCCATAATAACCGTAAATATCCTTTTTCGTTCTAATGGCTTTATTCATCACTAAGCCTAAAGCTATATCACTATTTAACAGACTTACTGCTATTTTTACATCTTCAGTCTTCGTTCTTGATTCCTCAACAACAACAATCGCTTGGCCAACAAGATCTGATAATAAAGGCGTTTCTGTTACACCAAGTATTGGTGGACAATCAAAAATAACAATTCTATCAGGGTAGCGTTCAGCAAGCTCCTTGGCTAATTTCTCCATACGCTCACTTGCTAATAGCTCATTCGCTAAATGGTGTGGCTTCCCTGCAGGGATGAGTTTTAAATTATCAATATTCGTGCTGTAAATAATATTAGAGAGTGAAGAAACCTTAGAGAGTAAGTATTCAAGTAAACCTTTTTTATTATCAAATTCCAACTCCCTATGTAAACTAGGTTTTAATACATCAGCATCCACCAAGAGTACTGTTTTATCCTGCTCAAGAGCGATACTTAATGCTAAGTTAATAGCCACATAGGTTTTACCTTCATTAGGGTGAGAGCTAGTCACCATAATTAAATTACTGTTGTGTAGGGTTTTTGACGCTAAACCAAAAGCATTATTGAGTAATTTACGTTTAATGTGGCGAAATTCTTCTTGAATATGGTGTGTGCTATCGGGACTATAAATAAAACCACGGGCATTTAATCGGTCACCATTGAGTATTATTACCTCTTTTTTTTCAGCAGATTGCTCCATCGACACCGCCAACAAATCATTATTTATTTTTTGTTCTAGCTTTTCAGCCGTTTTATCAAAAACTGAAGGGTGAGCGCTTTGCTGAGCTAATTTTTGTTTAGCTAAGGCTTTTTCTATTGTACTCATCGCTAAAAAATCCTCTCGAAAGGTGCAGGAATGGCATCAGGAAATAGAAAATAACTTATAAATAAGGCAAGTAAACACATTAACAATAAATTGGAAATGATAAATATAATGGTTTTTTTCTTATGCCACTTTTGTAAACCTAAGTTTTCATTGGCAGAAACAATACCAAAAACAGGTACGCCAGTAATTTTAGTTAATTGAGCCGTAGAGGTGGCCACAAGGTTTAATTGGCTCATTAATAAGGATAAACCAATGCCAACGCTAAAACCTAAGACAGTGACTACGCCAAACAATATAAATCGTTTTGGTCCTGAGGGTTGTGTGGCTTTTCGTGGTGGGTTTAGCACGCGAAATTGAATTTTATCTGTCGTCTCATCTGCTTGTTGAGCAAGTTGAGCGGTTTCTCTACGTGATAGTAGTTGTTCATATTTAGATTTAGTAATACCGTAGCCACGGTTTAGTGCCACCAACTCAGCTTCAATTTCCGGTAAAACATGTACTTTATCTTCAAGAGCAATGATACGTTGGCGGTAGTCATCGGCACGGACATTGAGCGAGGCAATTAAGTTTTCTAAATGGTTTACTTCAATTTGCACTTCTTGAATAACAGGGTTTGTACTTAAACGTTTTAAGCTACCAGCGTTATCATTACTTTGATCGAGATATTTATTTATCTCTGCACTGCGTAAGTCCTTTAAGTAGGTTAAGTTTCGGCTTACTTCAATAACATCTGGGTGTCTGTCAGTATAACGAAGTTTTAAACCATCAAGTTGAAGCTCTAACTCAGTAATTCTATCGTCATAAGTTGTTTGTATAGAGCTTTCACTTTTTATATTATTATCACTTCCGTTACCAGCCACAATAGATTGAGTAAGTTGTTTTTTAGCTGAGCCTAATCGCGTTTTGTTTTCTAAAATATTTAACTCTATCGCTTTTAATTTTTCTTTATAACCATAGAGTTTATTATAATAGCCGCCAGATTGAGTGGGCAAAATGCCATTATACTTTTGTTTAAAACTGGCCAGTCTTGCTTCGGCATTGGAAAGACGGTTTTCATACTCTTTGATTTGGGTGTTTAAAAATTTTTGTGCACTATCTGAGTTATTTCGCGTTTCGCCTAAGGTGTTTTCAATAAAGACAGTTAACGCAGAGCGAACAATATTTTTTGCCATTTCAGGATCTTTGTTTTCGGTGCTCAAGGTGTAGATGTTTTCTCGACCAAAACCCGATATTTTAATATTGTTTTTTAAGCTGTTAATAATGGCTTCATACTCTTCACTCGTGTCGGCTTGCACATCCAAATCGGTCATTCGTGATATTCGCTCTAAATTAGGTCGACTTAATAAGGTTTTAACCATGAGACGAATTTGTGTATTTGGATTGGTCTCAACAGTTAACCCTTTCAATAAAGGTCGCAATAAAGATTGAGTATCAACATAAACTCTCGCTTCAGATTTATAAACGTTAGGCATTAAAGCGACAAAATACCAACCAAGTGGACAAATAAGCCAAGTGGCTACGATGATATAACGACGTTTTAACCAAATACCTTTTAGATAATCAATTATCTCTTTAACTATTTCTTGCATTATTACCCTTTAGTTTTGCGCTAAATATTGGTGCTTTTGTTTGATGCTATGGTTAAAACCATGCTTCAGGAATAATAATGATGTCGCCGGGTAACATATCTACGTTAGCCGTTATTTCACCGTCTTTAATGAGTTGATCTATCATAACTTGATATTGTTTTTGCTTACCCTCTTCAATACGAATTAATACAGCATCATTACCATCAGCAAATTCGGTTAAGCCCCCCACCTGAATCATTACATCGAGTAGCGTCATGTGTTGGGTGTAATTGATTGCTCTGGGTTGTGCTGCTTCACCAATGACACGTATTTGTTCACTAAAGGGACCAACAAAACTATTAACTGTTACCGTAACAATTGGATCTCGTAGATAAATAGATAATGTTTTTTCAATTGAACGAGCCAGTTCAGTGGGGGTTTTACCGGTAACCTTGATATCTTCTACTAAAGAGGTGGTAATCATGCCATCTGGTCGTACTACAAAGGAACCAGAAACCTCAGGGTTGCGCCAGACAAATATATTGAGTACGTCGCCAGCACCTATTAAATATTTATAGGTGCTTATATTGGCTGTGTTTGAAGGGTGTAACGTCGCACTGGGTAGTGAACTATATGAGCTACAAGCTGAAAGAAGTGTTGCTAATAATAACAGCCCAACAGTGGCGTTGTTGGCTAAGCGATTATCCATAATTTACACCTTTGTAAAAAGAGTTGCTGATTTAAAAAACAAAAACCAATTGTAGTTTTTTTACAACAAATTAACAACGTTAATAACAAGGTAATTACTAAAGGCAATAAATACACCACCTGTACAGTGGTAAGTGTAATTACACCAGTAAAAACCCACAAACGTAAAATAAATGTTAACCTTGGGTTTTTTTTGTTAGAATCTCCGCAGGTTTTACATGGATGTTGGCATTGAGTCAGTTTTAATTAAAGGGAGCCTAGCAGAATATGTCGAGTACAAAGTTTCGAGATCTGTCCGCCGGAAGTAAAGCGTTAATCATTCTAGAGCAAATTATATTTTCTGGTACTTTGTATTTAGCGATATTTTTGAATGAGTTATACCAATTTATTGATTTTCAGGTTATATCTAGTCGTTTTTTATTATTGTACGCGGTTATTTTTGCCCTACTTAATCAATTAGGTGCTTTGGCTTTAGGTTTGTATAACTCTAAACTAAGAGAACGCTTTCGAGGTGTTTTTAGGCGTATTATTATGTCTGTATCGGTGGTTTTTTTTGCTGCCACTATCATTAACCCTTTTTATGGACCGTACCTTTTACCGGTAGAATTATTAGCTATTGCTTCTCTTTTAAGTGTTTTTCTTATTAGTTTATTCCGCTACACCACCTTTAAGATTAACCTTTTTGGCTTTGGTAAACGTAATATATTGGTTTTAGGCTCAGGGGTGCGAGCATCCATTATTGAGCAACGCATGCGGCGTGATGTTGATAGGCAGGACTTTACCATACATGGGTATGTTGTTATGAAGGGTGATTCACCGGATGGTATTCAACAAGAAATACGTATCCATTTAGAGGAATCATTAATTGAATATACATTAACTCATCATATCGATGAAATTGTCGTCGCCAATGATGAGCGCCGTAATACGCTGGCGGTTAATGAACTATTCACTTGTAAAACGCGTGGTATTGAAATTATAGATCTGCTCGACTTTATTGAACGTGAAATAGGGCAAATACCTATAAACATTCTTTATCCTAGCTGGATAATTTACTCCAATGGTTTTGCTTCTAATAACCATCTACGAAATACTTTAGATTGGGTCTTTAATGCCATAATGGCTTTATGCTTATTTATACTTATTTGGCCCGTTATGCTGGTCACTGTGTTGCTTATGAAGATAACAGAAGGGTTAAGCGCCCCTATATTTTATAAGCAGGAGCGCGTTGGTTTAGATGGTGAGCGTTTTAATATTATTAAATTTCGCAGTATGTATATAGATGCTGAAAAGCATGGTGCGCAGATGGCGAGTGAAAATGATAGCCGTATCACCACCATAGGCCTGTTTATACGTAAGTACCGTATTGATGAGTTACCTCAGCTTTGGAATATCCTGCTCGGTGAGATGGGTTTTGTTGGCCCAAGACCTGAGCGTCCCCAGTTTGTAAAACCGCTTATTGAGAGTCTACCCTATTACAATGAACGCCATAATTGTAAACCCGGTTTAACTGGTTGGGCGCAATTAAATTATCCTTATGGGGCGACTGAAAAAGATTCTTTAGAAAAGTTAAAATATGATCTTTATTACATTAAGCATCGAAGCTTTTTATTAGACTTACTAATATTAATTCGAACGGTTGAAATTGTCTTATTTGGTAAAGGGCGTTGATTAAAATGCAAGCACTAACCGTTGATGTAGAAGATTATTTTCATGTGTCTGCTTTTGAAAAAACACTTAATAAAACGGATTGGCAACACCTTGAGTTGAGAGTTGAAAAAAACACCTATCGACTGTTAGCGTTGTTTGAACAGAAACAAGTTAAATGTACTTTTTTTACGCTTGGTTGGGTCGCTGAACGTTGTCCTAATTTAATCAAAGCTATTGTTGAACAAGGGCATGAATTGGCTAGCCATGGCTTTGATCATCAACGAGCAACAGAGATGACACAGGCGCAATTTATAGCGGATGTCAGTAAAAGCAAACAAGTGCTTGAGGCCGCCTCAGGTCAAAAAGTCATTGGCTATAGAGCACCAAGTTTTTCCTTTAATGACAGTAATACTTGGGTTTATGAAAGTTTAGTTGAACTAGGTTTTGAGTACAGTTCAAGTACTTACCCGATACAGCATGATTTGTATGGTGTGCCAAACTGGCCACGATTTAAATACCAAAGAGAAGAAGGCATTATTGAAATTCCTATTCCGACTGTGCGTAATAAAGGTCGTAATATAGGTATTGGTGGGGGTGGGTATTTTCGGTTATATCCCTATTGGTTGTCAAAAAAGCGTATTGATAAGTACTTAAATACGGAGCAACAGCCTTATAGTTTTTATTTCCACCCATGGGAAATAGATCCTCAGCAGCCGAGAGTTGCAGGCGTATCGGTTAAATCTAAACTTCGTCACTATGTAAACTTAGCGAGTATGGAAGGAAAAATCGCTCGCTTGTTGGATGACTATCAATGGGACACAATGAAAAGTGTTTATTTGAACAAATAGATAAACACTAAAGGAATAAGTGCAGTTGTGGTGAACCACCATTAAACTCCACAGAGAGAAGGGATACTTGAATACTATTTATAATAAACGCCCCCCTTGCGAGCACGCAATTAAACAGTTAACACCGGCTGATTTTTCATCGTGGGATCACTATGTTAAAAGCCATGATCAGGCTAGCTTTTTTCATTTAAGTGGTTGGCAACAGGTTATATCAAAAAGCTTCAATCATGATTGTTATTTTTTGTATATAGAGGTTGATGGCTGTATTGCTGGTGTTTTACCTTTAGTTGAAATTAAAAGTAAACTCTTTGGTCATGCTCTTATTTCAACCCCTTTTTGTGTTTATGGGGGAGCAATTGCCAATACAAGTGAATTAGTTCGTCAATTAGAACAAGAAGCTTGTTTATTGGCAAACAAACTCTCTGTTGATTATTTAGAGCTACGCTATCAAAACAAGCAAGACTCAAGCTTATTGCTTAAGCAGGCGCATAGTACTTTTGGCGCTGAGTTAGCGGCAGATAACGAGCTTATTTTAGCGTCTATCAAGAAAAAGCAACGGGCTGTTGTTCGCCACGCCCTCAAAAACGAATTGAGTTTTTCTCTTGAATCGGCTCGTCATAATCTAAAAGACTTCTATCACTTGTTGTCAACAAGTTACCGTAACTTAGGCACCCCTATTTTTAGTAAAGTTTATTTTGAAAATCTCGTTGATGTCTTTGGTGATGTTATTGATATTGCCGTTATCAAAAGTAAAGATAACCAGTTATCTAGTGCGGTAATGAATTTTTACTTTAACGAGCAAGTATTACCTTATTATGGTGGCGGTAACGACGGTGCCCGAGGCCTTAAAAGTGCTGACTACATGTACTACCAAGTGATGTGTAATGCCAGTAAGAAAGGCTACCGTTGGTATGATTTTGGTCGCAGTAAAAATGACAGTGGCGCTTATAAATATAAAAAAAACTGGGGCATGGAGCCTAAGTCTCTCTACTATTATTATCATTTAGTGAATGCGACCGACTTACCTAACTTAAGCCCTAACAACCCAAAATATAAAATATTTATCAAACTTTGGCAAAAACTACCGTTAACAGTTAGCCAGCTAGTTGGCCCTTTTTTGTCTAAGTTTTTAGGTTAATAGCGCTATGCCTACTCCCCCTATTTCGAAAGAGCCGTTGCTTTTTTTGTGTCACCGCATTCCTTTTCCGCCCAATAAAGGCGATAAAATCCGCTCCTTTAATATCTTAAAAAAATTAAGTGAGCAGTATGATATTCACTTAGGCTGCTTTATTGATGATGCTTTTGATAAACAATATATTTCAAAATTGCATAAGTATTGCGCCTCTGTATTTCATTTAGATCAACATAAAACCCTTGCTAAAATAAAAGGGTTAACTGGTTTTTTAACCAACAAGCCAATTACTTTACCTTACTACTTTGATAGGCGTATGCAGCAATGGACCAATCGCACTCTTGCTGAGCACAAGATTGACAAAGTCTTTATCTACTCTTCTTCAATGGCTCAATACCTACAAGAAAAGTATGTTCAAGGAAAGAGTCAGCAAGAAGGTGCATATAACGCGTTAGAAAGGGTGATTGATTTTGTTGATGTTGATTCTGATAAGTGGCGTCAATATGCCAATAAAAAAACAGGGCTAGCAAAGTGGTTTTTTAATCGAGAATACCAATTGTTAGCAAAAGAAGAGAGTGATATCTGTGCACAATTTACTCACAGTTTGTTTGTTTCAGCAAATGAGGCGCAGCTCTTTAGTGATAATCAACCACCAGAACAAAAATATAAAATACATGGTGTACTCAACGGTGTTGATATTGATTTTTTTAATCCCAATAACACGTTTTCACCAGAAAGCTTAGTACCCCAAATGCCTTTTATCTGTTTTACCGGCGCTATGGACTATTGGGCTAATATTGATGCGGTATTGTGGTTTGTTGAGCAGGTTTGGCCGTTAATTTTAGAACAACAACCAGAGACTGTTTTTTGTATTGTTGGCGGTAATCCCAGCAATGTAATAAAGGCACTAGCCAATAATAACAAGGGTATTGTTGTTACTGGCCGTGTGCATGATGTCAGACCCTTTATTGATAAAGCTCAGTGTGTTGTTGCACCGCTGCAAATAGCACGAGGCATTCAAAATAAAGTGCTTGAAGCCATGTCTCTTAATAAAGCTATTGTGGTTACCACCATGGCAATGGAAGGCATTAATGCTGAACCGTCGGCAGGTGTTGTCATCACCGATGATAAAGACGTTTATGCACAAGCCTGTTTAAGGCTCTTGGACGAACAAGCCAAAGGCTTAACTAATAGAGAATGGATCTTAGATCACTTTACTTGGCAGCAAACATTACAACCCTTAATGCGTTATTTTTCAGAGACAGAGGAAAAAGCATGAAAATACTAGAAAGTCGCTTTTTGATAACACTATCACTCTTAATTATTGCTTGGGCCTTCGTGTATAAAGACGCTTTAATCGGGATGGAAGCAATCTGGTCAAGATCGGATACCTTTGCTCACGGTTACTTTATTTTACCTATCACCCTATGGTTACTATGGCGAGATAAAAACAGTTTATTGGCGAGTACCGTACAGCCTACTTGGTTAGCTCTGCCTTTTTTAGTTATAGCCTTATTGGTTGGTTTATTTGCTTATGCTGCCGACATTAATGTTTTAGGGCAGTTGTCCGCCGTTATATCATTAATCTTTTTGTTGTGGCTACTCATGGGTAATAAACTGGCGTGGCGTTATAAATTTCCTTTCGCCTATTTACTTTTTTCCGTACCGATGGGAGAAAACCTAATCCCTTGGCTGCAAAGTGTCACCGCATGGTTTACCGTGTTCTTTTTGAAGCTCAATGGCATACCCGTTTATGTTGACGGTTTATATATTCAAATACCCACAGGGTTGTTTGAAGTGGCCGTTGCTTGCTCTGGCATACGTTATTTAATTGCATCGCTAGCTATAGGTGCTTTATATAGTTACTTAACTTATAGCAAACTATATAAACAGATCATTTTCATCCTCTTTGCCTTAACCTTACCTATTTTAGCGAATGGTATACGTGCTTACGGAATAGTGGCGATAGCTTACTATTCTGATATGAAGTATGCCACGGGTGTTGATCATCTCATCTATGGCTGGATTTTCTTTGGTCTTATTATCCTGTTGATGTTCTGGGTTGGTGGTTTTTTTGCGGATGTTATTGACCTTGAAAAGCATAAAAAACCCAAAGTAATAAACAATACCAGCGCTAATTTTTCAATGTCTTTGTCTGCAGTTCTAGGGCTAACACTACCGTTGCTGGGCTTGGCCGTTTATTTAATGCAAGCAATACCCAGTGTGGACTTAGTACTGGATCACAAAAAAGAAACGGCACAGATCGCTTTATCAACTAAAAGCAAGGTGCTTGATAATTCAACATGGGGAATTAACTTTACCCATGCATGGCACAAAAAACTTGCGGTGAACTCTGCTGGTATCGAGATATTTCGAGCCATTTATGCGAACAAGCAAAGTACGGGGGAGATGATTTCTTGGGAAAACATTACCCACGACCATGATGCATGGACTGTGATAGGGACTAAGGAGCTATTACTTGGCGGTAAACCGAGTTTGTTGGTGCACTTACGTAGCATAAATGGCACACCAAGAAGTTACTTGTACCATTATAAAGTAGGTGATTATTATACGGTTGATGAAAATAAAGCTAAATTAATGCAGGCTTGGAATAGTCTATCTCGTCAGTCTGATTTTAGTGAGATTGTTGCTGTTTCTTTAGTTGGAGAAACTGACATTGAATTAGCGGAAAAGCACTTGTCAGATGTATTTATCCAAATAGTACTTCCAAGTTTTACCGTCAAAGACTCTCTAGCTCGAGGGCACTCTTTTGATTAAAGCAAAAAGACAGCACACGCCCATCGTTGTTCACTTAATTTACCGTTTAGCCATTGGCGGCTTAGAGCGAGTCATGCTTAATTGTATTAATCAGATGCAAGGCGAAAACATTAAACACGTTATTGTTTCGTTAACCGATGCCAATGATTTTTCCCAAGTTGAAAATAGCTCCATTGACATTTATTGCTTAGGTAAAAAGCAGGGCTCTGATTTAGGTATTCATTTTAAATTGTTTAAGCTATTAAGAAAAATCAAGCCCGCTATTTTACATAGTTATAATTTGCCAACCATTGAATACCATCCAATCTCTTGGGTTGCGGGTGTAAGAGGGCATGTTCATGCGGAACATGGTCGTGATATTGGTGATCCACAAGGTTTAAATAAAAAACATAACCGACTACGTAAACTTATGTCTCCCTTTATTAATTGCTATGTCAGTGTAAGTGAGGACTTACATTTCTGGCTTGTTGGGCATGTGGGCATCTCAACTAAAAAAGTACTGTTGATTCAAAATGGTATTAATACGGATATTTTTAACGTACCCAAAAAAGCAAGCAAACAACTGCGCTTTACTATTGTTGCCCGCATCACCCCAGTAAAAGACCACCAAAATTTATTGAGCGCATTTACCTTGTTAAAAAAACAGCTACCTGTAGATAAATTGCCATCACTTACAATTGTTGGAGATGGAAAGCAACGAGATCAACTAGAGCTATATTGTCATGAGCAGGGATTAAACACCGTTAAATTTCTTGGTGAACGTGATGATATAGCACAAATTTTAGCGCAAACAGATGTGTTTGTTTTATCTTCTATCGCGGAAGGGATCCCAATGACTATTCTCGAAGCAATGTCGGCTAAAACCCCAATAGTAGCCACACGAGTAGGCGGCATACCTGAAGTGGTTGCCGAGGCTAAAGAAGGTTTTTTAGTCGATAAAAGTAATGCCTCGGCATTTGCGCAAGGGTTACTTAAATACATAGAACAACCAGAGTTGATTCTCGACCATGGTGAAAATGCCAGAGAAAAAGTATTGAAAAAATTTAATGAAAAACACATGGTGCAAGCTTATTTAAAGCAGTATAACGCACTCATTAAAGGATAATAAAATGTGCGGCATAACGGGTTTTATACATTTTTTAGCAGCGAAAACTGTCGACAAGCCAGCGAATGACTCAGTCGCTGATCAGCAACTATTAACACAAATGAATCGGGTTCAATTTCATCGTGGTCCTGATGATGGCGGTGAGTACCTTGATGAACACGTGGCTTTTGGGCATAGGCGTTTATCCATTATTGATTTATCGTCAGGTCACCAACCAATGGCGAGTGACGATGGTGATTATGTACTGATTTTTAATGGCGAAGTGTATAACTTTAAACAAACGAAAGTTGAACTAGAAGCACTCGGTCATACTTTTCACACCCATAGTGATACTGAAGTGATCCTACATGCTTATATGCAATGGGGACCCGCTTGTGTGAATAAATTACAAGGTATGTTCACTTTTGCAATATGGAAAAAATCTACCCAGCAGCTCTTCATTGCTCGTGATCGTTTGGGTATAAAGCCCTTATTCTATGCAGTGATCGACGGTACGCTTTATTTTGCCTCCGAATTGAAAAGTATCACCTTGATCCCAGGGTTAAGTAAAGAAATTGATGTGAAAGCGATTGAGCAATACTTCTCTTTAGGTTATACCGCTGAACCTCACACTATTTATCAGGATGTTGCTAAATTACCGCCTGGTTATACCTTAAGCATAAGTGTTGGTGATAAGCAGCCTAAAATAGAGCGCTACTGGGATGTTAGTTATGCCAACCCAGTAGCGTTGTCAGAAGAAGACTACCTAGAAGAGATGGTTGAGCAATTTAAGTCAGCAGTTGGTAGCCATATGAATGCCGATGTGCCTTTAGGCTCATTCTTATCGGGTGGTGTCGATTCAAGTGCTGTGGTTGCTATGATGTCGCAACTCTCTAACGAGAAGTCTAACGAAAACTTCAATGCAGATGCAAAAGGTAGCAGCTCTGAGCTGTTATCAAATAAAACCGTAACAACCTGCTCTATTGGCTTTGATGTCAAAGAATACAATGAAACCGACTTTGCCCGTATGGTTGCCAAAGATTATAAGACCGATCATCACGAACACATCGTTGCCAGTGATGATTTTGAGTTAGTGGATATACTCGCGGGTTTATATGATGAGCCTTATGCCGACAGCTCAGCTATGCCAACATATCGCGTATGCCAACTAGCCCGTGAGCAAGTTACTGTGTGTTTGTCGGGTGATGGTGCCGATGAGCTTTTAGCAGGTTACCGCCGTTATGGTTTAATGATGAAGGAAGAAAAAATTCGATCAATATTACCTTCTGCGCTACGAAAACCTTTATTTGGTGCTCTAGGTAAGTTATATCCTAAACTTGATTGGGCACCACAGTTTTTACGGGCAAAAACAACCTTTCAATCCCTAGCTATGGATACCACCGAAGGTTATTTCCATGGGGTATCGCTACTTAATAATGCTCAACGTAAAGCTTTATTCTCCGATGACTTATATCAAAAACTTAAAGGTTACACCGCTTTAGAAATTTTTCGGGGGCACCAAGCTAATTTTGATGGTAACGATCCGTTATCACTTATCCAATACTTAGATATTAAAACCTACCTCGTTGGCGATATTTTAACAAAAGTGGATCGCGCGAGCATGGCGCATAGTCTAGAAGTACGAGTACCCTTTTTAGATCATAAATTTGTTGAGTGGACAGCAAAAATACCAACGGCATTAAAAATTAAAAAAGGTTGTGGAAAATACCTATTGAAAAAAGCCATGGAGCCTTACCTACCGCACGATGTACTTTACCGAAAGAAAATGGGCTTTAGAGTACCGTTATCTGATTGGTTTAGAGGCCCGTTAAAACAGAAATTACGTGATTCGTTATTAAGTGTACAAATGACAAACAGTGGTTTATTTAATATGAAAACTATAGAGAAATGGTTAGATGATCATCAATCTGGTCGTAAAGAATATAGCGCGCCGCTGTGGACACTGTTGATGTTTGCTTCTTTTTACAAACAAGCTGAAGAAGCATAGAAGGTAGTTAATGTTATGAAAGTTTTACATGTTTTTGATCACTCTATTCCATTACATAGTGGCTATACCTTCAGAAGCCGTTCTATTTTAAAGCAGCAACATGCCTTGGGTATTGAAACCTGTCATGTTACCAGTCCAAAGCACGGTAATGATCACGCTGAAATTGAAGCCGTTGAGGGTCTTACTTTTTATCGTAGTGCCGCTATTTCAGGTTTGCTGTCCAAATTGCCAGTGTTAAAGCAAATTGCCTATGTAGAGCCAATGGTTAAAAGAATGCTAGAGGTCATTGATATTGAAAAGCCAGATATTATTCATGCCCATTCACCAGCATTAAATGGTTTGGCGGCTTTAAAGGTGGGTAGAAAATCAGGCTTACCTGTTGTCTATGAAATCCGAGCTTTTTGGGAAGATGCCGCTGTTGATCATGGCACCTGTAAAGAAGATGGTTTACGTTACCGTCTAACTCGAAAAATGGAAAGCTTCGTCGTTAAAAAAGCCAAGGCAGTGACCACTATTTGTGAGGGCTTACGAGGAGATCTTATCCGTAGAGGTTTTGATGAGAGTAAAATCACCGTTATTGCTAATGCGGTAAATATTGAACAATTTGAGGTGATTACCCCACAAGATAAAATAGAGAATGCCGAGTTAGCTGAAGCCTTAACATTGACTGACTGTGATGTGCTGGGTTTTTTAGGCTCGTTTTATGCTTATGAAGGGCTAGAGCTTGCCATTGCAGCGATGCCAGTCGTACTGGCTAAAAACCCTAACGCACGTTTATTGCTCGTTGGTGGCGGTCCACAAGAGAAAAACCTTAAACAACAAGCATGCTTGTTAGGTTTGGAGGGGAAGGTTATTTTTACTGGCCGTGTACCACACAGTGAGGTGGGCAAATATTATAGCTTGATTGATCTATTAGTTTACCCACGTAAAGCCATGCGTTTAACCGATTTAGTAACCCCGTTAAAACCACTAGAAGCGATGGCTCAAGGTAAGCCTGTACTCGCTTCAGATGTTGGTGGTCATAAAGAGCTTATTAATGATAATGAAACAGGTTTTTTGTTTAAAGCGGGCGACAGTGAACAGTTAGCCGAGAGAATGATTGAGTTATTAGCGGATGAAAAAAAGCTAGAAAGTGTACTTTCAAGCGGCCGTTCTTATGTTGAAACGGTACGTAACTGGCAAAACAGCGTGAGTAATTACTTACCAATATATACAAAGCTTATTGAGGAGTAATGAATGAATATCCTCGTTTTAACCACACTGTATCCAAACAATGTCCAGCATAGGCACGGTATTTTCATTGAAAATAGAGTGAAGGAGCTGGTCAAGCGCTACCCCGAAACTAAAGTAAAAGTGATTGCCCCCGTACCATATTTTCCTTCATGGTTACCTATTGGTAGTGATAAGCAATACAACAAGGTGGTTCAACAAGAAAATCGTTTTGGTATAGATATTTACCACCCTAAGTATTGGGTAATACCCAAAATAGGGATGAATATCACTCCCCATTTTTTATATCGAACATGTTTAGCAATGATTGCTGAAATACAAGAGCAAGGCTTCTCGATTGATGTTATTGATGCACATTATTTCTACCCTGATGGTGTTGTTGCTAGTTGGGTCGGTAAAAAGCTAAATATACCCGTGATGGTTACGGCTAGGGGGAGTGATATAAACGTTATTCCAGAAAACAGCATCGCTAAAAAACGTATTGTTAAGGCGATAACCGATGTGCAAGCCAGTGCAGGTGTTTCACAAGCACTGGTTGACGAAATGATTAAACTTGCCCCTTTAGCAAAGCCGCCTATCGTACTAAGAAACGGTGTTGATTTAGATTTTTTTCATCCTGATGCGGTTCAACCACAACTACCGTTTGAACTTGAACGTGATGAAAAACTTATTTTAAGCGTCGGTAATCTGGTTGAGCTAAAAGGGCACCACCTTGTTATTGAAGCACTAAAATCACTAGCTAACGTTAAGCTCATTATTATCGGTGAGGGTGAAGAAAGGGCTAACTTACAAAGACAAGTTGCAGACTTATCACTAACCGATAGGGTTTTGTTCACGGGTAATATATTGCAAGCCGATTTACCCGGTTATTATGCCCGTGCCGATGCTTTGGTTTTAGCGTCAAGTAGAGAAGGCATGCCAAACGTACTTTTGGAGTCGTTGGCGTGTGGTACACCGGTGGTTGCAACGAACGTAGGTGGTAATTCAGAAGTGATTACTCAAGGGGGCATTGGTCTTTTATTAAAAGAGCGAAGTACTCAATATCTCATTCAAGCCTTAATGACTACTTTTGCTGATACCGATAGTTCAGAAAAAATAAGATTTTTTTCATATCAATTGAGTTGGCAAGAAACGTCTAAAAAACAACATGCTTGTTTGAGGGCGTTGCTCACCAGCAATCCCAAGGATTCTAAAATACATGGATAGTTTACTCTTTTTGGTTAATTTAATATCAATTACCTTCTTATGCTACTGGGCGGTTAAGAATGATGGTGAGGGTAAGTAAATGCGCGATATACTGTTGATCCTAATTTTTCCCATCTTATTATATTTTATTATTAGGCGGCCATATATTGGTGTTTCATTGTGGATTTGGAGTGCCATGTTTTTCCCCGGCGGTTGGGTTTGGGGCTTTGCTTCATCCTTTCGCTATAATATGTTAATTGCTTTAGCCACTATACTTTCTTACCTTTTTCAAAAAAACAAGATTAAAACTGAGGCTTCAGGTTTAACGGCGTTAATTCTGTTCTTTTTATTCTGGTCGACAATCTCAACTATATTCACTATTTCAAATTCAGCGGTAGTCTGGTTTGAGTGGAGTATCTTTTTTAAAATAATTATTTTTTATGTTTTTTGTATTTTAACCCTTAAGACCAAGCATCAGGTCAATGTTTTTATCTGGGCGATCACCTTATCTGCCGCCTTTTTTGGTGCGGGGGAAGGCCTTAAATATATAGTGACGGGGGGGGGGCACGTCGTTGAAGGAATACGGGGTAGTCGATTATCTGATCGGAATGAATTAGCGCTTGCACTGAATATGACAATACCATTAATTATTTTTTTAATATCAAAAGTTAACGCGAGGTGGCTGAAGTTAGCGCTGTCAGGAACATTAATATTAAATATTGTCACCATAATTGGTTCATCTTCAAGAGGAGGCTTACTGAGTTTACTCGTCATAGGAGGCTATTTTTTCTTACAAAGCAAACGAAAGTTATTGGTCTCAATATTATTCATTGGCGGCGTTGTTTTAACAAGCACACTTGTCTCTGATAAATGGATCAACAGAATGGATACTATTAATACTATGGGGCAGGATCGATCCTTTTTAGGTCGAGTCGTGGCATGGAAGCAAGCAACATTAATGGCTATTGACAATCCCATTTTTGGTGGGGGTTTCAAGGCAGGGCAAAATCAAGCGTTATGGTTTTTATATGAACCAGATTTTTCAACATTAGATTTTATTGTTGATACCAGTGGCGTGCGTATAGCACACGCTAAAGCCGCGCATAGTATCTATTTTCAGGTTTTAGGTGATCTTGGTTTTGTTGGCTTGTTTATGTTTCTGACTATTTTATTGATAACTTATCGGAAATTGATTTGGGTAACTAAAAATACGGATGATGAATGGCTAATTAATTTAGCAAAAATGCTGAAAGTGTCTTTGGTTGCTTATTGTGTAGGAGGGGCAGCATTAAGTTTACCTTATTTTGATTTGTCATTTGCCCTCTTTGCTTTGACGCACATTTTATGCGAAATAATTAAAAGAGAAACAAATAAAAAAGCTTTATCGATAAGTGAAAAAAAGAAGGTTAGCGGGAGTCATTATGTTTAGTTGGATGTTATCTAAAATGATTAATTCTCTAATCGCTTTATCAGGAGTAAATAAACTGAGTGTCCTAACTTATCATCGTGTTGGGGAATCTTATAACCAATTGTTTATGGACGAATATTTATTTGAGCAGCAACTCATCTGGATGAAAAAGTACTTTAATCCTATTGGCTTATCAGAGGCGTTACGGTTGCAGAAACAAGGGGAGTTACCTAAACGTTCGATAGTTATAACTATCGATGATGGTTATATTGATAGTTTTACCACAATATTTCCGTTGTTAAAAAAGTATAACTTAACCGCCACTTTTTTTATTAGTACTTCAGGCTTAGTAAAAGGTTATTTATGGGATGAACATATTTCATCAATAGTTATGAGGTTACCGGTAGGTATTGAAAACTTTGTCTTTGAAGGTCAGAACTTTGCCGTCTCAACATATAAAGAAAGAGTGAAATGTGCGAAGGATATAAGTGATCAAATAAAATATTGTTCTTTACATCAACGTGAAATATTAATAGAAAAATTATTAAAAAAAGCTAAAGGAACAGCTCTTACTCATCAATTTTTGAATAAAAGCCAAATAAAATCATTGCACAAAGAAGGTATGGAAATAGGTGCCCACACCGTTAATCACCCAATATTAACATGTGAAACACTTACGGTAGCTAAAAGAGAAATGCAGGAATCTAAAGAGACGTTAGAGCGCATCATTGGTGAACAGGTAAAATATCTAGCTTATCCTAATGGCAAGCAAGGAGTAGATTTTGACAAAGATAATCAACAACAAGCCAAGGAATGTGGCTTTGATGCGGCTTTTTCGACAGATTGGGGCTGTATCAGCCCTAAACCCCAAGATCTCTTCTCCCTAAAGCGCTTTAGACCATGGGATTTGTCAGAAGCTAAGTTTTGTTTGCGTTTAGCGTTAAATTTTACTGGATATTATACGAAGTTGGATAAGTAAGTGAATAAAGCTAAAAATAAAGTGATCTTAATGATCGCGTTAGAGTTTCCTCCCTGTCAAAGTGCAGGCGTGCAGAGAACGTTGAAGTTTGCTGAATACTTAGTGACATTAGGTTGGCAGCCCATCGTACTTACAGTTAATGCTAGTGTTTATACTTCTGTTGATTCACAAGTTGTTACCTCCGAGGCGATAAAAGTTTATCGCTGCAAATCTTTAGATGCTGCGAAGGATTTAGCAATAAAGGGAAAGTATTTTGCATGGAGTAAAGTACCCGATCGTTGGTGGAGTTGGGCTATTAGCGCTATTCCACTAGGAAAGAAATTAATAAATAAATATAATCCAGAGGTTATATGGTCTACTTATCCCGTTTCTACGGCGCATTTTATAGCCTATAACTTACAACAATACACCCATCTCCCTTGGGTTGCTGATTACCGTGATCCAGTGCAGTGTCGTTATGATATCAACGCTAAACATTATAGTTACATCTCTAAATGGATAGAGAAAAAAACAGTTGAAAACAGCACTGCCGTGGTATTTACCACAGAAAATGCCGCACAACTGTATCGAAGACTCTATTCAGAAGAAAAGATAACTAAATTTTTAGTTATTGAAAATGGCTTTGATGAGGGGAACTTCAAAGATATCGAGATCATCGATAATCACCTAAAAAATAAGTATACGCTTTTACATAGTGGTGCTGTATATGAAAATGGCAGAGATCCTTTCGCGTTATTTAAAGCGCTTAGTCAGTTAAAAAAAGAACACTCCATCAGTGAAAGTAATTTTTCCTTGGTTTTCCGCGGTGCTGCAGGGGATAAATATACAGAGCAGCTTAAAGACTTGAATATAATTGATCTGGTTCACTTTAAACAAAGCATTCCATATAAGGAATCGTTAACTGAAATGGCAGCAGCATCAGGTTTATTACTAATACAGGGGAAATTATTTAACAATCAAATACCCGGTAAAGCTTATGAGTATATTCGCTGTAATAAGGCTATTTTAGCCCTTACGTCTAAAGAGGGGGCTACAGGGCATTTATTACAGCCTATTGACGGTGCAGAGGTTGTTGAAAGCGTTGCCACAATCAAAGAAGCGCTTAAGCGAATATTCGTTGCAACCGATCTTCCCATAAGAGACAGTTCAAACTTTTCTCGTCAGGCTAAAACCCGGCAGCTTGAAAAGCTATTGAATGCTTTAACTGTAGGTTAATGGCCAGTGAGATATTACTTTGACAACATTAAAACGTAAGGTTGCTTCTGGCCTTGCTTGGTCCGGTATCGCTAAATTAATAGCGCAGCTGTTATCATGGCTATCTACCTTTGTGGTGATACGTTACTTAAGTCCTGATGATTATGCCATTGTTGGTTTGGCTTTTGCTTTTACTGGTTTTTTTTATGTGTTGAGTGAGTTTGGCTTGGCTGATGCGTTAATACAGCAAAAAACAACAACAGACAAAAATTATTCACAAGTATTTAGTGCAACACTACTTTTAAATGCCGGTGTTTTTAGTTTATTTATCGTTATAAGTTCTTTTTTTGCTGATTTTTATCAGAATGAAGCATTAGCTGCGGTATTAATCTTTATTGCGGCAAATTTACTATTATCATCATTTATCATCATTCCTGAAACTTTAATGAATAAAGCAATGCGCTTTAAACGAAGAGCATTACTTGAAACAATTGCTAGCACTCTTAATACCTTGACCACATTGGCTTTAGCGGTGAGTGGTTTTGGTTATTGGTCTATTCTAATCGGACAAGCAGTAAACACCTTAAGTCGGGTACTTTTATTTAATGGCTTTGGCTACCATAACTATAAGCTAACGTTTAATTTTAAAGGCTTTGGTTCACTATTAAGTTTTGGTGGTTATACGTTTGCTTCGCGAGCGGTCTGGGCGTTATACAATAAGCTGGATATCTTGGTTATTGGACGTGTTTTTGGGGCTCAATTATTAGGTATCTATACGGTTGCGGTGCAATTATCATCGATGCCTTTGGAAAAAATGTCAGGCATCATAAACCAAGTGGCTTTTACTGCCTTTAGTCAAAGCGGTGAGAATGAGCAACATTTTTTATTTTCATTAAGATTACTATCGGTTGCTCTCTTTCCTGTCTTTATTGGTATTGCCGCAATATCTCCTGTGCTAATACCGCTACTTATTGGTGATCAATGGCTTGAGTCGGTCATCCTTATTCAATTGCTTTCGTTAATCATGCCACTGAAGCTGATCAGTAGTTTTGTAAATACTTACATTGCCAGTAAGGGGGATGCAAAATTTAACCTTAAAATGTCTATGTTATACCTAGGTTTTATTAGCGGAGGTTTAATGATAGGAAGCTTTGGCGATTATATTGATACGGTTATTGCTTTAGTGGTTGCTTATATTTTTTGTTTTATTTTAGTCTCTGTTTTGAGTATGAGAAAAATAAAATGCTCTTTTAACTTATTTATCGGTTGTTTATGGAGACCTGTTTTGTGCTCTTTATTAATGTGGTTGTCGCTCTTTTTATTGTCTAATCAAGCCTCTCTTACACTCAGCCCTGTTTTTAATACCTTGCTTATGGTGGCATTAGGAATTCTCAGTTATACGATACTGTCACTAGTTTTTGCTAGAGAGCATGTTACAGATATGATTAATTTATTTCATCAAGCTAAACATTAAAGGACTAGTTTAAGTAAATTACTATGAAAGAAAAATTACTGCTTATCACCCGAGTTACACCATCACTTCAAGGCACAGGCGTTCAGCTTCGCTGTGCAAGGCATATTCTGAGTCTGTCAAAAATATTTGATATCATTTTAGTGTCTTTAACGCATGAGCCGATCAAGCTAGGTGAAATTACTCACTACTGTTATAGGTATGAGAATGTGGTTACTCATAAGAAAGAATCACAGTCAGGAAAATATATTGGTTCAAACTTTGATAAAGCTTATGGTGATCCTGATGCCATAGAGTTGTTTGAAATAAAAAAAATTATAATAGAGATGGATCCATCACAAGTTTTTTTATTTCGCTTAACAACAGCCAAGTTTATTCTAGAAAATGAGTTAATAGGTCTTATAGCTAAAGAACACTGGATATTGGATTTAGATGATATTGAGAGTAGAGCTAATTATCGACATGTTAAAGCCAACTATCGTGACTTAGGCAAAGTCACCACGTTTAAATCGATACTTGACGTTATAAAAATGAGGCGATTAGAAAATACCGTTTTGAAACTTTTTGGCAAAGTACTTATTTGTTCAAGTGATGATCAAGTGCTACTCAATAAAAGGTTTAAAAATAATAATTTCTTCGTTGTGCCAAATGTAATGAATGATGTTGAACCATTAAGTTTCGGTGAGCACCAAAAAGACATATTGTTTGTCGGTACATTAAGTTACGCGCCAAATGAACAAGCTGTCATGTACTTTTGTAATGATATATTACCGCTGATTAATAATAAGTTAGCTGTATCTGTTAGCGTTAAAATTGTCGGCTTTAACCCCAGTGAGAAGGTACTCTCCTTAGCAAACGAGTATGTTAACATTACCGGTGGAGTTGACTCGGTAGAACCTTATTATACAGCAGCTAAGCTTGTTGTGGCACCCATTTTAAGTGGTGGAGGAACACGTATAAAGATTTTAGAGGCTATGGCTTTTCAAAGAGCGGTAGTATCTACAACTATTGGTGCTGAAGGGCTTGGAATAACACATGGGCACAATATATTGCTTGCGGATAATCCTGAAGCGTTTGCGAATTCTGTTTTAAAGTTACTTGAGTCTGAACAATATACTATAAAATTAGCAATTAATGGCTTAAACCAAGTGAAAGAAAACTTTACCCTCCACACGCTTGATTGTATTTATTCTCAGTTATTACTAAAGGAAAGAGTCTAACTTGAGCACTAAAAATTACCTTTATTCTTTTGCTCAAAGTGGCTATGGGTTAATACTTGCATTTGGCACGACAGCAATTGTTAGCCGCTTACTTACTCCTACCGAGATAGGAATATACAGCTTAGGTTTTGCCTTTATTGCTTTATTAAATGCTTTTAAGAATTTCGGTATTCAAAACTATGTTGTTGTGTGTGAAGAGCTTGATGAAGAAAGAATAAAGTCTGCCTCCTTAGTTGCCGTTTTAATATCTTGGTTTCTTGGTTTTGTCATCTTACTATTACGGGAAAAAATAGCCCTTTTTTACGAGCAACCCGCGCTAATAAATATCCTTGTTGTGCAGTCAATAGCCTTTTTTTTGTGGCCATTTAGTGCCATTAGAACGGGGTTACTACAGCGGAAGATGGCATTCAAAACACTATTCTGGGTTGAAACTATATCTAAAACTATAAGCTCAGTCGTAACCCTCGCTTTAGTCTATTATCAATTTGGCGCTATATCTTTAGCTTTTGGCGCTGCGAGCTGGACAATATCTTCATTTATACTTCTATCCATTGTTGTAAAATCTCCGTGGTTATTTTCATTAAAACATGTAAAAAGCTGCATGAGTTTTGGTGGAATAACATCGATTATAGCGTTAGTAGCTTTAATGAGTTCTCAGGGCTTAGTATTGATATTAGGCAAAATGATTCCGATAGAGGCTGTGGCGCAATTTGAACGCACTCAAACCATTCCTATTTTATATTGGAGTTATTTGTATCCTGCAATGGCCGCAGTTTTACTACCCTCGTTTGCAATTATTCTACGAAAAGACAAAAAATCTGTCGCGAGAAAAAAAATACTGACTAGCTGGATTTATATTGCCATGGTAAGTATTCCGGTATTTATTTTACTAGGAGGAAGCAGTCATACAATTATATTGATTTTGTATGGTGAGCAGTGGATAGAGGCAGCTAATATTGTTTACTTGTTCTGTATAGCTTCGGGATTATCCTCTTTTTTTATTATTGGTCAATCGGTATTGTATGCGGCAAGAGAGATGTCGCAGGTGTTAATAATTCAAGTCCTATCCAAGTTAGTGTTGCTTGGTATTATTTTTTTTTCTACCAATATAACCCTAAAATTAATAGGCGTGGCTTTTATCATATCGAACCTCGTGTTTAGTATTATTATCACTTTTCAAGTGACTAAACGTCTTCATTTAACACGGCGTCATTTCAAGATTTTTGGGGCTAAAATCATCACTTTTACCATGCCATTTATTTTGATTCTGATGGCTTTTAAATTAATAGAATCACATTTGATGTTAGATTCAATATCTTTACTGTTGGCTTTTGGTTTTACCTTTTTATGTTGTTGGCTCCTCTTGGCAAACAATCAGGGTCACCCAATCATTAATGTTTTAAAAAATAGATTATCTAAGGAATGATACGATGTACAAAACATTTGAAAAGAGTTTAATGTTTATAGTTAAACAGTACCGGAGGCTATTCTCTAATAGCCAAAATGAAATATGGATTTTTATACCCGCTTCTGATGGTTCGTTAGGCGATCAAGCTCTTTTACAGCCGTTTCAAGATAAATATGCGAGCGCTTTTAAAATTAAGTTGGTTCGAATTAAAGGCATGGTGCCGATCAACTTGAAAGAAAAATGTGAAGAACATTTTGTCATTGAATTTGGCTCAAGAAAAAATAGGATTGACTACATACTTTCTTTGAGAAAATGTCACCGAGTATTTGTTTTAGGAGCCGATATTTTTGATGGGCGATATTACTTGGGGCAATCAGTTGCCTATATTAAGTATACGGATATCGCAGCTAGGCTGAATATAAAATGTAAATTTGTCGGTTTTTCTTTTTCAAAGAACCCTAAAGCAGAAGTTGTTGATGCGGTTAAATCAAGCCATAAAGATATTATATATCTTTTGAGGGACCCTGCTTCTCATGAACGGTTTATCAATGATACTGGCAGAAATTGCGCGCAATTAGTTGCGGATAATGCTTTTAATTTACTGCCTGAACTGAAAGCCGATTCTGCCATAGCATGCAAAAAATGGCTTGATGACTTACCTGAAAAATCAATTGTTCTTGGTTTAAATGTTAATGTTTTGACTTTTAGAGGGCGAGAAGCTGAAATATTTAAGGCTATAACCGAAACTGTGTGCGGTTATCTCAATGAAAACCAACACCGCTATGTTGTTTATATCCCTCATGACTTCAGAGAGCAACAGTCTGATTGGGAGTCACATAAAAAGATAATGGAAAACTTATCAGAGGAACATAAACTTCGCTGTTTTTCATTAGAAAAGGATATAAATGCTTGGGATGTTAAAGCCATAACAAAATATGTAGATATGGTACTAACAGGGAGAATGCATTTGGCCATTGCTGCGTTAGGACAGTTAACACCGGCGTTATGTATTACTTATGTGAATAAGTTTGAAGGTTTATTAAAGCATTTTAAACTCGATGACTTTGACATGGTCTTAGAGCCAGAGATTGCCTATTCAGACAGCAGTAATACCTTAGTTAAAATTAATAATATATTAAGCGACTTAGATAAAATTACTGCCACAATCAAAGTCGCTTTACCTGAGGTAAAGGCCCTTGCTACCTGTAATTTGGACTAAATATATGGGGTTTTTAATTAGGACAGCCTTTTTTCTAACATTAAATATCGCAGCGTGGGGAGCGCAGGCCAGCCAAGACTTTGTTACTGTTGGAGATCCTAACAACCCAAGCGATGTTGTTAGTGGCTGTGGCAGTGTTGAGAACGTATTTCAAATATCAAAATTTGAAGTAAGTAATAATCAATATGCTGAGTTTCTTAATACTGTTGCCACTAGCGTTGATCCCTATGAGCTGTACTCCTCTTTAATGGCAGAGCATTTTTGGGGGGGAATTGTAAAGATAAAAACTGACAATGCCATACATTACCAGGTTAAGAAAGGCTATGAGAAAAAGCCTGTTACCTTCGTATCCTATTATGATGCTATTAGGTATATTAATTGGCTACATTATGGGAAGCCAGATCAAAGTATATTAAATAGTACTGAGGGCGATGGTTTAAACGGGGCTTATGACACCTCTAAAATTGTACAGTCCAACAACGTTATTAAACGCAATGACGGTGCTCAATACTTTTTACCTAATTGTAATGAATGGACTAAAGCTGCTTTTTATTCCAAAAAATCTGGATATATGCAATTTGCGATAAACAGTAACGAGCTTAATGGGAAAGTTAAAAGCATTAATTTTTATAGTAAAGCTGGTTGGTCCTTCCCTTATCCACATTTAGTTAATGTGGATTTCCTATCTAAATTTCCAAGTTCATATGGCACCTTCAATCAACAAGGTAACGTTGCGGAGTGGGTTGAGGAGGAGATTGGCTCGATTAGCGCTATGGTCTTGGGTGGATCACTCTTTATGAATGAGAGTGCTTTAAGCCGTAGTTATAAAGATGGCGAACTCCCTGATCATAAGTTATCCACTTTTGGCTTTAGGGTTGCCAGAAAAGAGCAGGTTAAAGTAGGCAATATAAAAAGCACATTTAATCAGACTATTGAGGAGCGGACAATAAAAGAAACGATTGTGCGTGAATATACTTTAATAGATCATGAAGGGAATTTAAGTGATCCCGTGAATGGTTATGGAGCAGTGAATTATAAATTTTATATATCAAAGTATGGCTTAACTAACAAAGATTATGTTCACTTCTTAAATGATGTTGCCAGGGTTAATGATAAACATACTTTATATAATACCAATATGACCACCGGCGTATTGGGCGGAATAATAAGATCATCTATCGGAAAAAAATTCACTTATGAAGTCAAAGCAGGCTATGAAAACCTACCTGTCACATATGTTTCTTGGTTTGATATCGCTCGCTACGTAAATTATTTGCATTTTGGCAAACCAAATAAAGGCGAAGGTATTTTATCAACCACTGAAGGTAATGAAAGTTTGGGTGCGTATGATACTCGAAACTTTCCCACAAGTTCATTCTATGAAGCAGAGTCTTTACCCGAAACAAGAAATACTGGCGCAAAATTTTGGATTCCGACCTCAAATGAATGGTATAAAGCAGCCTATTTCGATCCGGCTAGGTTTGGAAACAGAAAATACTGGGATTACCCTAATCGAAGTTCAAGCCCTCCTGCGGTAGGAAAAAACAACTCTTTAGCTAACTACCAAGGTGCTCACTTAGCTGTTGGTTCTCCATTATATTTAGCTTCTGTTTATTCTTATGTAGATACGCGAGGGTATTTTGACGTTTTAGGTATGGGAGGCAATGTTTGGGAGTGGCTTGAGGATTGGCGAAATAGAGCCGAAGGTACTTGTTGGCGATGTGATGAGTGGGTTAAAGGGTTAAGAGGGGGTTCTTTTGGTTATACCTACAGAGGATTACACGCGAATACTCTAGATCCAGGTGATCCCAGAGATGAGTATTATATATATGGGGCAAGAATTGCCAAAGCATATGATAATAGAGGCTTTCATAAGACAAAAGTTTTAATGAAGGTGGCTGTGGAGAACTTACAAAAATCAATATCAAAAAGATATGTTCTACTCGTTGGCGTTATTACCGGAGTTTTTATGACCTTGTTAATGTTACTAATAATTAAAAGGTTTAAAGACCGTTTCATTTTATCTCAAGGTAAGAGTATTTAATATGTACTTCTCTATTGTTATCCCAGTATACAATGGTGATAAAACCATTAGTAAGGCGCTTGCTAGTGTAGCCAATCAAACCATGACAAACTTTGAAGTTATTGTGATTAATGATGGCTCAACAGATAGCACGCTAAGTGAGGCTCAAAAGTTTGTAGCCCTTCACCCTAACCTTGATATTACAATTATTTCTAATCAAAACCAAGGTCGTAGTGTTGCTCGAAATATTGGTATTATCATGGCGAAGGGAGACTTTATATGTTTTCTTGATGCGGATGATGAACTTAAAGAGCATCATTTAGCCGAATTCAGTAAGGCTATTTCACGCTATCCAGAGGTTGGCTTCTTTTTTGCTGATGGCGAGACTCATCGGCAAGATGATAGCTGGGCAGAATTTTCAGGCTTCTTAGCTCGATTAATGAAGCGAGGCGACTGTTGGGAAATAGAAGGTGATTATGTTCTTTTTAATGATGACTTTGCTAATACGTTAGCCCTTGGTAGTCTTATACCTATGTGCTCAACCGCTATTAAGCGAGACGTGTTGGCACTAAGCGGCTTGTTTAATCCAAGCTTTAGTGTCGGGGAAGATTTTGAGTTATGGTTTAGAATTTCCTTAACCAACCGCATGATAGCCATTAATAAGAAATTGTCTAATATTTATCATCATGAGGATAATACCAGTAACCCTAAGAACTCTTATAGAAACACTATAAAAAGCCTAAAAGTTAATAAGCATATTCTGGAAAACACCTCTAATTTAAATAGCAACTTACTGACGATATTTAATAAAAAGATTAGTAGTCAGCTTTCAAGTTTACTTTATTATGCCAGTTATATATCACCCACTGAAGTGTTAACAGTAATGAGTGATCATCAGGTAGTAAAATATGGTCATGTTGCTTTCTCGGTAAAACAACTCATAAAATCAATTTTAATAAAAACCTTCAAAAGAAGGTTACCACAGACACCAAGCTAGAAGACTTTATTGTCTTGAGGTGAAAGCTTTTATATTTAATTTCAAGGAAGAGATTTTGAACAAAGAAACATCTTTATATTTAGATCTTGTTAGGTTTTCGGCGGCCATGGTTATTTTTCTTGGTCATGTATCAGGGCAAAAATTTACCGGAGGCCTTTTTTGGCAATCAGGCCTTTATTTAAAGGCAGCAGTCATTGTTTTCTTTGTTTTGTCGGGATATGTTATTGGTTATGTAGCACATATAAAAGAACACTCACTAAGAGATTACTCTATTTCTAGGGTATCTCGGTTAAGTTCTATTGTTTTGCCAGCCTTAATTATTACGGCTCTTTGTGACTTTGTTGGCCTTTCTATTAATGCGTCTTTTTATATTGATGGTCCTTGGGGATACCCCGAAGGTAATCAAATAATTAATTATTTACTCTCAAGTATATTGCTACAAAACGTATGGGATATGCAGTTAAATCCGGGTATTAATGCACCGTTTTGGTCATTGAGTTATGAGATGATTTATTATGCAATATTTGCCGCTTTATTTTATATAAAAGGGAAAGGCAGAATAATTACTGTTGTGTTTTTAGCGGTGTTAGCTGGACCCAGTATTATTATTTTATTTCCCATTTGGTTGATGGGGTATTATTGTTTTAAGGTGCATCATAACTATTCAAATATTGTTTCAAAAAATTATCATGGCGTAATTTCCTTTCTATCCATTATACTATTTTTATTTTCTCCACTTATCCGCACAACATTCGAGTTTAAAGTTCCCTACATAGGCAGCAACATATTTGCGGATTACTTTGAAGCAATTACCTTTTCACTTCATGTGCTTTTTGGCTTGCCACTATTTAAATTAATGCAGCGACACCTATTTAGGTTTGTACGTGAAATCAGGTGGTTAGCTTCATTAACTTTTGCCTTGTATTTGTTTCACCGCCCTTTAATGCAGTTGTTTGTTCTGTTCTCCCCAAGTGAGCCATCTTCTTGGGTAACAAGATCAATCGTCTTAGGTGGCGTGCTTTTTGTTGTGATTGTATTGGGGTTATGGAGCGAAAGGCAAAAGAAAACAATTAAGTATTTATTACTTAAAAAATTATAAGTAGTCAGCTTTAATTTATTTTTAAAGAGTTAAATATTGAGATGAAAAAATGTAAAAGCGCATTAAAAAAATATTTTGTCATCACTGGCTTGTTAGCAAACTTAAGCTTTTTTGCTGGTTTTGGGCTTTTATTAAATACAATGTATTCATTAGAGCTACCTTTACCCTTGTTCAGTGAAAAAGTACGAAATAATTTATCAATCAACCAACCTAACTTACTTTCAGTTGTCTCACCCGTGTTGGATGGAATGAGTTTTTTTCAAGAAAATAACTACTACTTTCGACCGTTGGATATAACGCAATGGCGTGGGGTTGGAGCAAGAAAACAGAATCACTTAAAACCTAAAAACGCCCTTTTTGTCTTTAATGAAGCAGAGCTCATCTTAGCTTTAAAAAAAGTAACGTCGGGACAAACTATTGTTATTGCACCGGGTGACTATGTGATCAAGCAACTTGGTATTAGCTTGGTAAAATCAGGGACTAAAAAAAAACCTATTCGTGTCGTTGCCGAGCAGTTAGGTACGGTGAAAATATACCTTAGCGGTGAAGGATTTGTCGTAAATAGGCCTCACTGGCAATTTGAGAATTTACATTTAATTGGTCACTGTAAAGAACATCGTCGTTGTGAGCATGCTTTTCATGTGGTTGGCCAAGGGCAATACACGGTAATTAAAAATAATATCATACAAGACTTTAATGCCATGATTAAAGTGAATGGTATAGGTAATCACTACCCTGACAATGGTAGCGTTGTCCAAAATACACTTTTTAATGTTAGCCCACGAAAAACAAAAAATCCTGTCACGCCAATAGATCTCATGCATGCGAATTATTGGCGCGTGGCAAAGAACTTTATTTTTGATATACAAAAGTCAGCGGGTAATGAAGTGAGTTATGCTGCTTTTTTTAAAGGGGGATCTAGCTATGGCGTGTTTGAACAAAATCTCGTTATTTGTGCGGCCAATTTAACCGACCAATATACCGCTATTGGCTTGTCTCTTGGTGGGGGCGGTTCTAATCAGGCGCATAGGCGTGGTCATAATAAAGCGGAACATGTTGGTGGCATAATAAGAAATAATATTATTATGCACTGCTCAAATGATGTCGGTATTTATTTAAATAAAGCAGAAGATAGTATAGTTACGCATAACACGCTTTATAACACCTTGGGTATCGATATTCGCTTTAAAGAGTCTAGTGCTGATATTTTTAATAACATTCTCTCAGGTCGCATTAAAGAGCGTGATGGTGGCTCTTTTAATCAAAAGAATAATGTAGAAGTTAAACCTAGTTTCTTCACTGGGCGTGATAGTCTGTCAACTTACTTCAAAGCCCCTGACATAGGCGACTTTACTTGGACGAAATATTTATTACCTAATAAAAGTTCAGCAGAGATCCCACCCAGAGATTTCTGTGGAAAAGTAGCAAGGTTTGATTATATTGGTGCATTTTCAGGGCGGGCTTTCTGTGTAAATAAATTAAATTTAGCAGTACAACCAGAACAAGGGCTGTATTGACAATGAAACTTATAATGAAATATCTTTTTTTCTCCGGAATCGTTGCTCACATAGCTTTCGTTTTACTTTTGCTGTGGCAGCCAATATTGCTTGATAAAGTGACGAGTAAACTGACGAACAAATATTACCAATATCAAAAAAACAAAGCTTATAAACAGTTAACCTCAGGTAAGAACCTTACCATTAATCAGGAGATAGCAACGGTTTTTTACCCCTGGGTAGCCCAGAAAAAAAACAGTGAGAGTCAAAACTACATCCGAGTCAATTCGATGCCATATAACGATTTAACGTCTGCGGTAAAAAGTTTAACCGATGGCGATACATTGCATGTCCCTGAAGGTGTGTATAGTACCCCAATGACCATTACAAAAAATGATATAACCATTAAGGGTGATGGTCATGTGGTTTTTGAAAAATCGGCGGTACGAGGTAAGGGCTTTATTCTTAGTCAAGGTAATGATCTAACCGTGGAAAATATTGAATGTCGCCATATTAGTGTAAGAGATGGTAATGGCGCTTGTATTCGTTTAGAAGGGAGAAACTTAACGTTAAAGCATGTTTATTTTCATCATTCACAAGAGGGGATACTTGAAACCTCAAAGGATGTTGGCAGCATTTATATTTTTGATAGTCGGTTTGAGCAATTAGGATTTAATGGTCAGGCTCATGGTCTTTATACCAATAAAGCGGATTTATATATTTACCAATCTTTAATTTTAGCGAGCAAGAGTGAAGGCCATAGTATTAAAGTGCGCGGAAAGAAATTACTTATTGAGTCGTCAATACTTGCGTCACTCTCCTCTATAGATAGCCGCCTAATTGACATGTCAAATGGTGGGGAATTAACCGTGAATAATTCAATCTTAGCGCAAGGTCCTCAATCAGCCAATGGGCAAATGATAGGTTTTGGATTAGAAGGATTAGTTTATCAAAACAACACGATTCAACTTTTGGGAAATATAATCTATTTAGATAGGCTAGGGCAGAACTACTTACTCGCTGTTCCTAATCATAGCCAATTAAGTATCGATGTGACTCAAGAGCAAAATATAATAGTTGGTCATGACTTGTCTGGGGACAATGAAAATAGTAATACGTATATTGAGCTAAGAAGTGAAATGAACTTGCCTAACTATCCTTATTTCCCAAGGTTCTTTTGTCATGATCTGAAGAACTGCACTCTCAGGCCTAATTAATCGTTGTGTACTGAATTGGCTTCACCGCTTATAGCGAAAGCCCCAGATTAAGTTCAATTATCGAAAGTTGCATTTTAATTGTTTTACTCATTGTTTTTATCGATTATTATGTTGGTTATTATATACCTCATCAATGGAATAAAAATGAGTTCAATGACTATATACCCGACAATAATGTGTGGCGGCAGTGGTACACGCCTTTGGCCTTTATCCCGAGCGCTTTTCCCTAAACAATTCTTACCCTTAGTTAATGATACGAGCATGTTGCAAGATACGCTATTACGTTTGCCAGCAACTTGCAAAGAGCCCGTATTTATTTGCAATGAGGAGCATCGTTTTTTAGTCGCGGAGCAGGTGAGGCAACTATCATCATCGCAAGGTACTATATTACTTGAACCGGAAGGACGTAATACCGCCCCTGCTATAGCACTAGCCGCTTTAAATGCGTTAGAGCATGATAAAGATGCGATGTTATTAGTTTTAGCTGCGGATCATGTTATTAAAAATACCGAAGCATTCCACCACGTTGTTGCCCAAGCAAGCGTTGCAGCAGAGCAAGGGAAGTTGGTGACATTTGGCATAGTCCCTACCCATGCAGAAACAGGGTATGGCTATATTAAAAAAGGTGAGCAGCAAAAAGGTAATACCTTTAAAGTGGCACAATTTGTTGAAAAACCTGATGAAGCCACAGCGATGAGCTACCTAGAGTCGGGTGACTTCTTATGGAATAGTGGTATGTTTTTATTTAAAGCATCACGTTACCTTGAAGAGCTAGGAAAATACCGTGCTGATATTTTAGCGCAATGCCAGCAAGCAATGACAGACGTTGAGCACGATATGGACTTTCTAAGACCAAGCAAAGCTGCGTTTTTAGCCTGTGCTAGTGAGTCAATAGACTATGCTGTAATGGAGCAAACAGATGCGGCTGTTGTTATTCCTCTTGATGCGGGCTGGAGCGATGTTGGCTCTTATTCGGCGTTGTGGGAAGTCTGTGATAAAAATGCAGACCATAATGTTTTAAAAGGTGATGTTATTGCCCAGCAAACCACTAATAGTTATATTCACAGCCAAAATAAGCTTATTGCCACCGTTGGTGTTGATAACCTTGTTATCATTGATACTCCTGATGCAATACTTGTTGCCAATAAAGACAAGGTGCAAGAAGTAAAACAAATAGTGGCGCAATTAAAAGCGGAACAACGATCTGAAGCCACTCTACATAGAGAAGTATATCGTCCATGGGGTAAATACGACAGTATTGATATGGGAGAACGCTTTCAAGTGAAACGTATCACGGTAAAGCCTGGTGCAAAGTTGTCTGTTCAAATGCATCACCATAGGGCTGAACACTGGATTGTTGTTTCGGGCACCGCGAAGGTGACCATCGATGAAAACACCAAACTATTAAGCGAAAACCAGTCGGTATATATTCCTCTTGGCGCAGTACACGCCCTAGAAAACCCCGGTTGTTTGCCTCTAGAAATGATAGAAGTACAATCAGGAAGTTATCTTGGTGAAGATGATATTGTCCGTTTTGAAGATAGATATGGAAGAGCTTAAAAAGAGAAACTAGAGAAAGGCAGCTTACACAGGGTAAGCAACCTTCTCTTCATCGTCTCTACGGGGTGTTTTGTTGGTAGTAGTTATATACTTGTCCGCCATATTGCCCCGACCATTTGCTCCAGTTGCCATAAGCGACTGTCCCGCCAATACCCGTTTGGACAAAACCGATAGCGTGCTCAGCATACTTCTTTTCACCTGAATATAAAGCATACCATATTGCCGCATCAACAAAGGTTAAGCTAGAGCCTGAAGCTGCGGTTGTTATCTGATAGCTTAATATACTGCGATAATAACCAAAATGAGCATAATTGTAGTTCCAATCTACCTGGTTTTTTATGAGTTCAATTGTTGTTGTTTGATCGGGGAACTCATAGGTCAGATCGATAAAGGGTTTAATTAAGTAGCCAAGCTGAAATACAGCAACTTGAGGTGTTTCACTCCAGTCACCACCGCGGTGAAGGTTATGTGGATCTAATAGATATTTGCTATGAATATCGGTAGTATAACTAGCCAGTATTTCACCTAAAGCAGCATTGCCGGTAACTCGGTATGCCGATAAGGCGACATTCAAGTTATGCCCTTCGGCACGATTTGATCTATCGGGCCATGGGTCAAGCTCTTGCAAGTATACTTGCTTAAATTCAGCCATAAATTGATACCAATCTTTTATCCACTTATTACCAGACATCAAATACGCATGCTCTATATGATAAAACCAAGCATGTTGATCGTCTCTAGGTCTTGCTACCTGCTCACTGCCATCAAGATAAGACCTTGTTAGTGTGGCACCCCCATTACCCAGATGGAAGCTTCTCCAAGTTGAGCCGCCATAGGGATTAGCACTGGGGGTTAAATGGGTAAAGTTATTTTTATGAGTATAGCCAGATAGCCATTGTGGCCTGATATTTAGTTCTGCTTTTGCTAAGTTTTGCGCGTTGTAAAAGTCGCTAGGGTTACCGGAGATAAAAAACTGTCTTTTTGAATATGCCCAGCCTCCTGTTCCATTTGTTGCATGTTTACGGTCTAAATCTAAGCCAAAGTTGTCTTGACCAAACTTATATTGACCAGAATATATTGGTTCTGAAAAATCAGTCGCTACATATTGCAAAGTTCTTGTTTTGCTCGTTGGAATATCTGCTATTGGAAAGTAGCCTCCTAGCTCCAGCGTTACGTGAGTTTCTGCATAATAAGCTTGTGGTAGTGATGCTACTGGAGAGTATTGAAAGTTACGAGCGACAGTATCGAGGTAATCGGCGTCACTTTGGCTAGAGAAATCCAGTAGCAGCTCTTTGTAAGTTTGCTTCATATCATCAAGCCAATAAAAATCAGCGTCGGCAAAGTCAGCATCTAAAAACTGTTTAGACCATTCTGGCCATAATTCAATAGACAAGCTGCCATCTGTTTTTGCAGCAAGGCCTTGGGGAAATTTTTGCCAAAAATTACGGAAAAACACATTGACCTTAGGTGTGGTAATAGCACCAGACAATCCCGAAGAGATATTATCACTATCAATTTCATCTGCTTGTAACGCTTGGCTTACGGTACTACCTGTATCATCAAGGACTAATTGATGGCTCTCAAAATATAAAGGAGCAGAAAACTGGGTATTAATTGCCGAGTTTTGTAATTGATAATCAACTTTCACCTTCTCGGAGTTGGCATACATATAAAGTCTTAACGCCCAACCGTGTTTTATATCCGTTGAACTGACATAATTCGTTAAGGAAGAAATTTTGACTACTGTACGCAGGTAACCAATTTCTTCTAATTCAACCGTTATATTGTCGTGGTCAAAGGAGTAATCATCATCACCATTTTCTTTGACCAATAGCGACTTCAATTGCCCAGCAGGTGTTGTGATGGTTAACGGATCTTTAGTGATCACAATTTCAATAAGTCCGTTATCAAGTTGTATATTTGTATCCGTTTCAGTCGTACAAACGCTATAATTTGGTTTGGTATTACCGTTCCCTGCATATAAAAATAATGTTTGTTTACCCGTAGTTGCTTGCCCTACTGTATAGGTTTCAATATCAACATTAAAATGAGCCTGTATATGTCGAAGGGACTTATCTTGTGCCCACCAACGGTTAATGACATTAAATTGTGCCGCAATAACTTCCCCTACGTTATTTTTGATGAAGAAGTCTCCGGGATGAAAATATAGCCCCTTTTCGACAGGAAACACCATTGATACAGGGTAAGCTGTTGCGCCTTTGCCTGAAGACTCTTTAACAACAAATTCCGTTAATAGGGTTTCATATTTTATACCGTCGTTGGCTAGGTTATTATATGGGTATTGCGTATCGAAGTGTCCAGCCGGTAAAGAAGCCTGTGCGGTACAGCTATGTGTTGAGGCAACAAATATTGCAGTAACAAATTTGTTTAAGGTCATATCTACTAAGCAGCTAGCGTCGCCAACACAATCACCACTCCAACCATAAAACACATAGCCTTCTTTCGGTGTTGCCGTAAGGCTAATGGTTTCTTGTTGGGTAAAGCTCAAATTACAATCAATAGTACAGTCACCTAGGTCATTAGAAAAAGAGACCGTACCATCCTTTTCGATGATTACGGATAAGAATGACTCAGAGGGTATTGCTATGAACGTTGCGGTTACACTATGTTCCGTAGACATGGTTAATTCACAAGTGGACTTTCCTGTGCAATCATCGCCCCAGCCAGTAAATACGTAACCAGTAGAAGCAATAGGCTCAACGATGACAACCTCATTTTCCAGTATACTAAAACTACACTCAGTATCTTCTGGGCAATTAAGCGAATCCTCTTTCAATGAGATTGAGCCACCTTCGGTTATATGCACCGATAACGAGTAAGTAGGTAATGTATCTGAAAAGGATGCCATAACAGTATGCTTTGATGACATAGTTACTTGGCACTTGTTATTGCCTGAGCAAGAGCCACCCCATGCAACAAATGTGACGTCCGTTTTTGGTGTGGCAATCAACACTACTTCAGTATCTTTAGCAATATTAGAGATACAGGTAGTACTACAAACTAAATTATTCGGTTGGAGGCTAATAAAGCCTAAATCTAGTTCCTTTTGAGTAAATTGGATATTTAAGTCGTAGAAGTTTGATGCTTCTTCTTCAGAACCACAACTTATAATAAAAAAAAGGCTAGCAAATAGCATAAAACGTATAGCAGAAGTGATGTCCATATTCATAATGTCGCGCATTCCATTGATTTTTAAATTCAAAACAGGGAGCGTTTTGAGGCTTACTCGTGATAATTAAGTCTACCCTTTAACTCAATCACACACCACTGAATTACCGTCAGTGTGCATGTTAACCGTAACCTTGTAGAATAATTAGTCAATTTGCACATAATTATCACCACAAGAAAAGGCGATTAAGCGGCTAAGTTGCGTTAAGCTATAGCCACTGTCAACGTGTAGTTTATTAAAGTGTGCTTGTATTGCGGTTAAGCTTTTTTTACTTTGCAAGCCGCCATCAATGATCTGCTGCGCTCTTAAATAAGCTTCAACGTCACTGCTTAAAATAAAAGTATCTTTACCCAATAATCTCAGTGCATAGGGTCCAGTATTACCGCCTAAACGTTGCCCCTGTTTTTTTAAGTAAGCCCATAAACCAATAATATCTTCACTTGGCCAGTCGTGAATGAACTGGGCAAAGCTTTTGTCATTACTTTGCTGCTCAAATATCATTTGGGCATTGGCTTTAATGGTTTTAACCTTGTTAAAATTACGAATTATTTTGGGATCGGCCGCTTTTCGCTCTAACATTTCTGCAGGCATCATCAGCACTTTTTCAATATTGAAATTAAAAAACACCTCTTCAAAGTCGGGCCACTTGTTTTCGACTACACGCCAAACAAAGCCTGATTTGAATATTTGCTTGGTAAAGGCTGCGAGCACTCGATCGTCACTGTAGAGGGCGGTATTATGCTCCATAATGTGCTCTTCAAATTCATTGGTACCCAGCAAAAATTCAAGTGCTTTTTTCCCGCCTTTTCTTTGTGCGGTGCGGGCAAACAGGGCTTTAAAACTTTCAGGATTATTTAAGCTCATAGCGATTACTTAATGTTAAATTTTCAGTGTGCTAAAGCCACTTTTTTGAATATATACAGTAAGTGGCGTATGTTTTTCTTAAGTCTAATTGGGTTTAATACCAATTCCACTAAGTTTCTTCCCACTCAGCGAGATTTAAAAGGCTTAGAGGCAAGGCATTGATTGAAGAGAATGGTTATTCAGGAGAGTATGCTCCTGCATTCTCTAAGAAGCTACGTCCATGTAGCGTCCTTGTCAAAATCAATAACGTAGCATATAAGCCTTTTAAACTCGCCCTTTGGGAGTTTGTCAGTACTTCGATAATCGCACAGAATTCCTTTAATATAGAGTGACTATAGACAAAGAAATTCACTTTATTTTCAAAGCACTGACAAGCTCTGAGTGGGAACTAATTTAATGGAACTGGTTTAAGCGTTAATGCCGCAGTGGCGTAGCAGAGCATCTATTTCTGGTGCTCGACCTCTGAATTTTTGAAATAATTCACTTGGCTCTTCACTGCCACCTTTTTCAAGAATGTTCGTTAAAAATGACTGACCGGTGACTTCGTTAAAAATACCTTGCTCTTCAAATAAACCAAAAGCATCGGCAGATAACACTTCTGCCCATTTGTAGCTGTAATACCCTGCCGAATAACCACCACCAAATATATGACTAAAACCGTGTTGAAAACGATTAAAATCAGGTGCCTTAACGACGGAATATTGTGCTCTAACACTATCGAGTGTTTGTTGAATGTGTTCTTCCTTGTTTAAGGTTTTAGGCTGGTAGCTTTCATGCATAGTAAAATCGAAGATACTGAATTCGAGTTGACGCAACATTTGCATGGCCGATTGAAAGTTTTTTGCCGCTAGCATTTTATCCAGCATGGCTTGTGGCAAGGGCTCACCACTTTCAAAATGGCTAGAAATAAAAGCAAGGGCTTCAGGTTGCCAGCACCAATTTTCTAGAAACTGACTTGGCAACTCTACCGCATCCCAAGGAACGCCATTAATACCGGCAACACTGCTGGCATTTATTTGGCTTAACATATGATGAATGCCATGACCAAATTCATGAAACAAGGTCACTACCTCGTCATGGGTAAATAATGCCGGTTGCTTGCCTACTGGACCGTTAAAGTTACAGGTTAAATAAGCCACGGGATATTGAATTGTGCCATCCGATTTTTGAGCTCTACCAACGCAATCATCCATCCAAGCACCACCGCGTTTTTTCTCGCGGGCATAAAGATCTAGATAAAAGCTACCGCGTTTTTCACCCGCACGATCAAAGACATCATAAAAATTAACATCCTCATGCCACACATCGACACCTTGACGTTGTTTGATTGAAAGGCCAAAGAGTTTATGTACAACCTCAAATAAGCCAGCAACAACTTTATTTTTGGGGAAATAAGGGCGTAGCGCTTCATCAGAAATAGCGTAGCGACTTTGTTTTAATTTTTCACTGTAATAGGCTAAGTCCCAAGCTTGCAAATTATCTTGGTCAAATTCACTCGCGGAAAAGTCAGCTAACTCTTGTACATCTTGCTTGCCTTGTTGTTGAGATTTAACGGCTAAATTTTCTAAAAAGGCCATCACTTCACGGGTGTTTTTTGCCATTTTTGTTGCCAATGAATGTTGTGCATAATTGTCAAAACCCAGTAAGTTGGCTAGTTCATGTCGTAGGCTTAATAATTCATTCATAATGCCGCTGTTATCAAATTCATTAGCATTAGGCCCTTGATCCGAGGCACGGGTAACAAACGCGTGATACATTTGCCGACGTAAGCTGGCGTTGTCGCAATACATCATTATCGGCAAGTAACTTGGAATATCAAGGGTGAAGGTAAAACCTTGCTTTTCTTTTGACTCGGCTAATTCTTGGGCAGCAGCTAGGGCACTTTCAGGTAAACCCGTTAGATCAGATTTATCTTCAATAGTCACACTAAAAGCATGCGTCGCATCGAGTACGTTATTGCTAAAGCTTGAACTCAGCGTTGATAAGCGAGTAACAATCTCGCCGTAACGTTTTTTATCGGTATCACTTAAGGCAATTCCTGAAAGTTTAAAGTCACGCAGCGCGTTCGTAATGACTTTTTGTTGCGCTATATCGAGGTGTTCAAATTGGCTAGTATTTTTAATACTAAGGTAAGCTTGATATAACCCCTCATGTTGACCAACAAAAGTACCGTATTCAGATAAAAGTGGCAGGCAGGCTTCATATGTGGTACGTAGTTCATCACTACTCATCACAGAGTTCATATGTGAAATAGGCGACCATAGTTTAGATAACACATCGTCCACTTCATCAACGGGCAGCACTAAATTATCCCAAGTGAACATATCATTGTTGGCGAGTACTTGCTCAATCACTTTCTTACAGTTACTAATGGCTTGTTCAACAGCCGGTTTTACATGGCCGGGTTTTATTTGTGAAAAGGCAGGTAACTCGCTGGCTATTAATAATGGGTTGGTCATAGGATCACTTATATCGCTTGGTTTAATAGTTTATATGTAATGTTTAATAAGGGCTATTTCAAGGTGCGCCATGAATAATAGGGCGATACTTGTGTTGCCTTTAAACAATATCACTTGAAATCAGTGGGCATTGTGCTTATATATTGAATATTAATAAATTAAAACTTTGAGTAAATTATGACACAACATTTTGATTATCTTGCCATAGGTGGTGGCAGTGGTGGTATCGCATCGGCTAACCGTGCCGCAAAACTAGGTAAAAAGGCAGCCGTTATTGAAGCCAAATACATTGGTGGCACCTGTGTTAATGTCGGCTGTGTGCCGAAAAAAGTAATGTGGTATGCGGGGCAGATATCTGATGCATTAAAATATGCTCATGATTATGGTTTTGGTCAGTATCTCGCTCAAAACCCATCTCAGCCAGACAAGCCTCAATTTGACTGGGCTAAATTAATAGCTAACCGAGAAGCTTACATTGAACGTATTCATGCCGCTTACCAACGAGGTTTTGATGCCAATGACGTTACCGTTATTAAGGGTTTTGCCACTTTTGTTGATAAAAACACCGTTGCAGTCAACGGTGAGCTAATCACAGCGGATCACATCACTATAGCTACCGGTGGACGTCCTACTATGCCTGAAATTGAAGGTGCTGAATACGGTATCGACTCTGACGGGTTTTTCGCTTTAACAGAGCAGCCTAAAAGTGTTGCTGTTATCGGCGCGGGTTATATCGCGGTTGAGTTAGCAGGTGTTTTTCATGCGTTAGGGACTAAAGCGCACTTGGTGGTACGAAAAGAAAAACCCCTACGTGGTTTTGATGACATGCTTAGTGATACCTTAGTAGCGCAAATGGCAAAACATGGGCCAATATTGCATACTCACAGTGTCCCTGAACGTGTTGAAAAACTTAGCGATAATACCCTTGTTGTGCATTTAGCGAATGGTAAAAGTATCGGCCCAGTAGATGCCTTGGTATGGGCAATAGGCCGTGAACCTGCGACCGACAACCTTAATTTAGCCGCAACAGGTGTGGCGACTAATGAGCGTGGCTTTATTGTTACCGATAAATACCAAAACACGAATGTTAACGGAATTTATGCGGTAGGAGACAACACCGGTCGAGCACAATTAACCCCTGTCGCGGTTGCTGCGGGTCGTCGCTTATGTGAGCGCTTATTTAATAATAAACCCGATGAACACTTAGATTATTCAGGTATTGCTACCGTCGTTTTTAGTCACCCCGTTATTGGTACTGTTGGTTTAACTGAGCCAGAAGCCATTGCTGAATATGGCGAGGAAAACATTACCATCTATAACTCTCAGTTTACTGCGCTTTACCAAGCGGTTACTGAGGAGTATAGAGATCCAACACGAATGAAATTAATTTGTGCTGGCAGCGAACAAAAAGTAGTTGGTTTACACAGTATTGGTTTTGGTAGTGATGAGTTATTGCAAGGTTTTGCGGTAGCGATGAAAATGGGCGCAACAAAAGCTGATTTTGATAATACTATTGCGATTCATCCTACTTCAGCTGAAGAGTTTGTTACCCTAGATACCTAGCTCTGGAAACTGTACTGCAGATAATTGACTAATCTGGAAAAACTACTAATCTTCTTAAAAGTATTTTAAATTTAAGGTTTGATTAGTGGTTTTTTCTGTTCGTTCACCAGAATTTAAATCTGCGTATTACCATCCATTTCGCCGTGAAGTAATAGAAGTTAACTCGAAAGGCTTTGATACTTTATATTGTGATAATGGAGAATACATCACTCCAGCCAATCTTTGGCTTAATCATTTAGTGAACGTTAAAAAAGTTAAAGACAGTGGTGCTGCAGTAAGAGCATTAAAGTCCTATTGGAAATTTCTTGAAAACAACAATCTTAAATGGAATGAATTTCCATCACAAAAATCGTTAAAACCAACATACCTGTTTAGAAATCAATTTTTATTACTGTCTGCAAAATCGGGTGTTATAAAGTATTCGACAGCTTCGTTATACATGAATCAAATTGTTCAATTTTATTCATGGGCAATATATGAAAAATTAATCAGAATTGATGAACATTCAGCCCCATTTGAGTATGAATTCATTAAGGCTGGAGCTCACCATAACAATAAATTTTCAAGTAGAAACTTTATTGTTAGAACAACGGATTTAAGGATTAGGTCACCTAAACTATCTGCAGAGCAAAGTTTAAATCCTCTCACTGAAAATGAATTAAAGTGTTTTACGCTAGCGCTCAATAATGGCAGTGAAGAATTCAAAATACATCAATTGCTTCAACTGCAATGCGGTTTACGCATAGAAGAAGCCTGCACATTTCCAGCATCAGCGGTTCGTCTCCCGAAAGTTTCAGAAAAGCGAATAGAAATTGAAATAGGGCCACATAATGGAGTGCACACAAAATTTGGAAATATAAGAAAAATAGAAGTTACTTCATCACTAATGAAGAGAATGTACAAATATCTAATTAGTGAAAAGCGCGAGATATCTTTAGCGAAATCGACCAAGTTTGATTTTGAACCGTTACTAATTAATACACGCGGTAAAGCATACTCTAGTGCCAACGTGCAAAAATATTTTAGTAACTTGAGGGAAAAAATCCGTCAACATTTTCATATAACCTTTCAGCATCGTACTCACGATTTAAGAGCGACCTATGGCACTTTTCGACTAGCCTCTATGCTTGAAAATGGGGTGAACCCCGTTGATGCAATGAAGTTATTGATGGGGTGGATGGGGCATCAAGATGAAAAAACCACTTGGAGGTATTTAACGTACTTGAAAAAACGGCAACTCAACGAAGAGGCCTTATGTGTTTTAGACTCAATTGTTGAAGATGCATTAAAGGACTAGCCATGAAACTACTCAAAACACCAAAAATCACTAAGCTCAGAGAAGAACACCTTATCTTGCCTGTAAAAATTGGTGTTGAACAAACCACTAACTTAGATTTTAACCGTTTCAGGTACATAGGGGCTCCAAAAGTACGACAAATTCGAACAGGAAAGGTGATTCTAGCTAATCGAGAAGAGGAAGCGTTTAAGTGGTTCAATGCTTTTAAAAATGCGAATGAATACTCTGATGTAACGTTACATGGGTATTTCAGCGACCTTACTTTTTACATCAAGTTAACGGATGACGCTAATCTGCTTGCTGATTCTAAGCAAGGAGTGGAGTTGCTTGAAATGACATTAGTTGAGCACATAAGGTTGGGTAAACATAGTGTAGGCTGGGCACGAAAAATGTTAAGTGGCGTTAGAACAACCTTTCAACTGTTTGGTTGGAGTGTAATAAATAAATTTTCATCGTACCCGATATTCAAGCAAGAGAGCACACCCACTCCTGCATATTCAGATAATGAAATAAAGCGCATTTTAAAACTGCTCAATAGCCTTTTTACACAGCTTTATGAACAAATAAATAATGATCTAGCCATGCACATAAATACTTCCAGCAGAAAAAAAATAGGCACAGCAAATTTTGAAGGCATAAATATTGATGTTTCTGGGGTTATTACCAAGTGTTTTTGCTTAGGTTATTTCTTAATGTCTTATTACACATGGGCAAACTCTTCATGTTTACTGAAACTTAAAAGGCCTCAGCAAAAAAACACAGCGAACGGAAAATGGTTTTCACAATCAGTTGAAAAGAAACGTGCTGGTAAATTTGTCACCATTGAACTCGGTGATAACAACAGCACAATAATTCCTAAGCATGGGCTTCGCCTAGTAGAACGACTTTTAAAGCTGAGTACTTTAGTTTCTCCTGATGACAATAGACTGTTTAGTGCGTGCATTGAAGGTTCTATAAGGCCATTAGAAGCGAATTTACTTACTCAGTTTACAAATTGGATTATCAAGTCGTTTAATTTAAAGGCTGATAACGGTTGGCCATTAAGGTTACAAGCGCAACGTTTTCGTGTGACAGGCAGTAATCGATATTTGTCTATGACAGGTGATCAAGTTGGCACCGCCATCCTTCTCAATAATACGCCTGACGTAGTACGCAAACATTATAGTTCAGGCAATGAACATGATAACAATATGCAATTGCAGGCAATATCTCGTGTTTTGGAAGGTGTTACAAAGTGTAAAAGCGTAGATGACGCTATTAATTACTCTAAAAACAAAATGGGCATTGAAGTATTGCCTTATGAAGCGTTTATCAATAAATATATAGGCATTAAAAAACCCGAAAAAGTCATTATCGGCACAGGATGTAAAGACCCATTTTCTCAACAATCTGCACGATATAACAAGAAACACAGATCACTTGTCAAAGGTAACTCAAGTTTAGCGTGCGCAGACATATTGAAGTGTTTTGAATGTGAAAACCAAGTGATTATCGAAGAAGTAGATGATATATGGTGTTTATTGAGCTTTAAGGAAACGCTATTATATGCGCAATATGACCATTTAGATGGCACCCAGTATCGACGAAATTTCTCTAAAATAATCAGCAATGTTGAAGAAGTATGTTTTCGAGTTTCACCTAAAGTTAGGCGCTTAGCAGAAAGAAAATTATCGTCGGACGGACGACACCCACTCTGGCCCGAAGGGCATAATTTGGTATTTTAATATGCGACCAATTCTAAATATACCCGAAGAAATCATCATCCAAAATCGTGCTGGTGTTGAACAAATGGTTAATCAGTATGTAGGCGAAGAGTGGGATGCAATGGACGACACCCATGTCACCAGTGATTACGCCGATCACCCCATCAGTTATTTTGGCGATGACTACTGGGATTTAGGCGCGTATGTTGATTCAAAAATAACCTATAAATCGAAAATGTCGTTCACCGATATTCATTCTCAACTATTGATACGTGAATTTAAATTAATATGTTTCAGTTGGCTATATGTAGCGGGTAACGCAAGAATAAGTAGGCCCAGTAAACCTACAACGTTAATTGAAAGGCACAGTAAACTAAGACAAATATATAAATATTTAGACACCAAAAAATTTGATTCAATTACTGTTCTTAATCATCCTATAATTTTTTCTGAATTTTGTGAACACTTAAGATCTTCGCTTTATAGTACGAGTCAATTGTCGCATATTTTTGGTTCACTAAAGTCGATTGAAAAAATGTCTAACCACTTACCACTGTCCTTGAATATTCCAACTGACGACACATCTTATGAATTAGGCAAAAAATTTGCGTCTCCTTTAAAAATGAAAGGCAACCAGTTTTATGCAATTCCTACCCGGCTTATGCAAAAAATATATACCTATATTTTAGACTTAGTGGACACCTATCACCCTCATAAAGAAGAGCTTCATTATCTATTAAGTGATTTACGAAAGAACTACGAGATGGGTAAAAAAGCCGTTGATGACAAAATAGTTTCAGGTAAATGGCAGTGGTTAAATAGTGATTCACCTGAATACCGAGTTGAAGTAAATAAGCATAAGCCATTTACATACGCAGAGTTAATAAAAAGCAATTTAGAAGGTTCACCTTTAAACGAGTTACTACCTAAATCTATTGTCGCCTTTGAAAATAAAATATCGTTAATAAAAGTGGCCTGCGTAATGACTTGTGCAGCATTTACCGGCATGAGAAGAAGCGAATTATATGGGCTCCATGTAGACAGTTTTAGTGAGCAAGAGTTTAATGGCAACAAATTCTATTACCTTAAATCTGTTCAGCACAAAATGACGCAAGGCCCAGGTAAAAAAACAGCGTGGATAACATCACCAAAATCTCGCTACGCCATTGAACTTGCCGAAGCACTAAACAGACACCTCAGTGCGCAATTAATGATGCACGAAGACCCTTCAAAAAGATTACTCGCTAGCTGCTTGTTGTTAACGCAATCTGTTAAGTCAAAGCCGCCCACGGTTAAATTTGAAGGCATGATGCGAAGTTATTTTAACAGAGTGGCTGAAAATTCAGGTGCTTATATTGAACAAGAAGACATTGATGAATTTCACCTCATTAACCCTAACTGTAATTCGATAATGGCTGGCAATAAAATTAGTGTAGGTAAGTTATGGCCTATAACAGCGCATCAATTTAGGCGAACCTTTGCCGTTTTTGCCAAACGACATAACCTTTGTTCAGATGTCGCCATTAAACAGCAATTTAAACATATCTATTTACCCATGGCAGAATGGTACGGCGAAGGCGGTATTGCCGCTAGGTTACAAAGCTTGTTTGTCGACAACGACCTAAAATCACTACTAGATGAAGTGTCTAATGAAGTCACAACCCAAGTTATTCATCAGTGGTACAACTCTGATCAAAAACTGTATGGAAAAATGGGCCAATCTATCGCTAAAGACCGTGAATATGTCGCTACGCATTTTAGCTCATGGGAAGCAATTAAAAACCAAGTTGAAAAAGGCTTAATTACTTTGGTGGGCACCTTACATTCTTATTGTATGGCTGGGTACGACTGTAAAATGGAAAAGTCAGTTTCGCCGAGCTATTGTTTTAATTGTGAAAATATCATTATTGATGAAGAAAAAGCACAGGCTTGGAAAGAAAGACATAACTGGATAGTAACTAGAGTGAGTGAATTACAATCAACAGGGCAATTAACGCATTCAATATACAGCCACTTTATTACACAGATTAGAGCGGCTGAGCAAGTCATGGCATATTTTAAAATTCCTTTTAAACGCTTAGAAATAAACTTGTAGAGTAGGCATGAATAAATCAAATTTAACCAAGCTAGAACTTGAAAATGCAATCAATAGAATTCAAAAAGGTGAAACCATAAGGATTCCGCCAACGCGAAAGCTAAGTGTGAGAGCTGTTGAGGACGAAGCGAATCTGGGCGATGGCTCTGCGTATTATTATAAAGACGTAATAGGAAAAATTAAACTCATTGCCAACAAGTCAAAAACGGGAACAACCATAACCAATAGTGGATCAAGTGGCGTTGTACTTCGAGAAAAGCTCAAAAAAGAAATTAACATTAAAGAAAAGTACAGAGCAGAAGTTAAAGCATTAAAAGAGCGGTTATCATTAATGACTAAAACTCATAATGAATTAGCCCTTGAAGTTATGATGTATAAACAACGAGCTGAGGATCTTGAAGGTCAGTTATTATTGGCAACCATAAAGAAATAAGCTTAAATTATTATACACCAAATACGCTATTTATTAATTTGTACGTTTCGTGAGTCTGTGAAGATTAAGTTGCTATTATGGTAGTAAATCTTTTATATCACATTCTAAAACAGCAGCAAGGCGGTATACTTTTTCAAGTGTAATATTAACTTCACCTCGCTCTATTATTCCACCATAAGTACGATCAAATTTACAACGAAGTGCTAAATCCTCCTGTGTAATTCCAAGGGTTTTACGCTTGTGTCTTACTTTTTTACCAAACTCGATAGCTAACTTTTTAGTGTCCATTAGTCTCCTCCAAAGAGAAGACAAACTATCTATAGTTGAAGTTACTAACTCCACCGAATATAATCGGTATTTTAGATTGGTAGTGAAATATCAAAAACTAAATCAGTAATAACTTCCTTTAATAACTCTCTTGGGTACCAAATGAAACTAAACAGATTGTTGGGTCAAATTATGTCAGCCCCTAATTTTGATCATTTTTCTGCTGTAGAGCTTAGAGCTGCATATATAACAATGCATCTAGATAAAAATTTAATCCCCAGCGACGCACGCCGATTTGTTTATGCTGAACTAGTTAAATTAGTAAATAATGGCTGGCTAAGAAAAACAGTATCAAAGAAAAAAGAGATTACAACATTCATTAAAACAAGCTTATTTAATGTGGATGAAATTACTTATAGCTCTCCTGAAGTGTGTAATGATGATAGCCAAACCAATTCATCCGATAAACCAATACAAGAATCTCTACGGGAACGTTTAAACCAGTATAAAAATGAGCTGCTTATCAGTTATGGTGAGTCTAATGAGTATAAGAAACTATGTGATGATTTCCCGGTTCTATATGAGCTTTTACAACCTAAGTACAACAATGCACGTGAACAAAACTCTAGGTTGCTCGGACAAATTAAAGCTGTAGAAAAGTTGATAAATGAAAGTGATAAATAGATAAAATGAAATTAAGACAATGGCAAGTTGGCTGTATCAATAAAGCTTTAAAACAATACTCGAATGAAAGTAATCATTTTTTAGCCTTAGCAACACCAGGTGCAGGTAAAACCTTGATGGCATCTGAATTGGCCGACCAGTTATTAAAAAATAACTTGGTCGATTTAATTATTTGTTTTTCACCCTCTTCCATTGTTTCTCAAGATTTCAGTCAAAGTTTGCAGTTAAGAATTAATGAACGATTTGATGGTTTATTGGGGGCTAAAGGACATTCTCTTACCTACCAAAGTTTACAATATCTCGATGAAAATTTTTGGCAGTTATTCCATAGGTATCGAGTATTCGTGATCTTTGATGAAATTCACCACTGTGCTGGGTCAAATGTTGATAACGCCAATGCGTGGGGTGAGCAAATAATACTGAATATTCAAGATAAAGCTAAATACACCTTAGCGTTAACGGGGACTCCTTGGCGCTCAGACGCGGCTCCTATTGTTCTTTCTAACTACATGCACCCGAGTAATAAAATAGCGTGTGATTACGTTTATGGGCTTTCTGAGGCTATTACAGACGATGTTTGCCGTGTGCCGCAGATTATTGCGATAGATAATAACAATATTTCGGTGGTGGATGATGAGGAAACTAAAACATTTACTAGTTTTAAATGCTTACTGTCGCAATCGGCCATTCCTTATCAGGAAATTATCGAGAATGAAAAAGTCATTAACTACGTTATTTCATCGGCGCATGAAAAATTAAATAAAATAAGGGTGGCTAACCCTGATTCTGCGGGGTTGATTGTTGCTTCGTCTGTTGAGCATGCAAGGCAGATATCTTCGTTGATGAAGGCATGTTTTAACGAGGATAGTGTTGTAGTGACATATCGAGAAAGTGATCCTACTAGTATTATTCAGCGCTTTAGGCACAGCCAAGCGAAATGGATCATATCCGTGGGCATGATCAGCGAAGGTACTAATATTCCTAGATTACAGGTGTGCTGTCACTTAACGAACATCAAAACAGAAATGCATTTTCGTCAGATTTTAGGACGCATTTTAAGAATGACTGGCTCTAAGAACCAAGAAGCTGTTTTGTATATGCCTGCAGAGCCTAAGCTGTTGGAATATGCCTACCGTGTTAAGCAAGACGTGCCATTTGAAGCTGATGTGGTTAAGTTTGAAAAGATGAAGAATTGTATTGAAGAGGGTATTGATGATGAAACCTCCGTCACGGTTACTTTCGACAAGATAAAAACTAGCCACCCCAAGATAGAGCTTAAATTAAATGATTTTGATAGCGTTATTGAACCTTCGACTTTTGATGATACTAGTAAAGTAGCGGATGAACATTTTTTGACAAATTCTTATGAAAAAGTGGTCAATATATTTGGTCGATTTCAGCAGGAAGCTATCGCTTTAGGGCTAAGTGAATTGAGGTGATTATGCTTACTGTTGAAAAGTTTAAGGCGCGATTAGCTCGGTCTAATCATCCTGATTGGTTACATATTGGTGTCAATTCAAAAGATGAAAGCCAACTATATATCATTGTTAACGGTGGTATGGGCAATATAAATTGTGCTCCTATTGAACTTTACGCGGCAGAAATAAAAAGTTGCGTACTAGAGATGATTACTCAGGAACAGTTGTATTTAAAGGCGAATGAAAAGTCACTTTGCATTGGGCAAGGCCATAGTATTTATTGCTATGCGCTAAAGTTAGATGATGACATACCAGAAGCTGAACAGAGCACTCGAAGCATTTACTTTTCTAGTTTGTTTATTCGTTGGCAAAGAACCCATCAACTATCGGATGAACATGTCCAAGAGAAACTAGGGTTAACAGCAAAAGAATTTCAGCTGTTTAGAGAAGATGAATTAGCAATCACTCAGGTCCTAATCAATAAGCTTGCTGAAGTAACGGGCGTTTCAGAACAGTTTTGGCAAAATAGATGGCATCAAAAAATAAATACGCAATAATAATAACTTCAGTAATCACGGTGAATATTTAAAATAAGCATAGGAACACTGATGAAAACATTTAAAAAGGTTACTACGCAGGAATTAACGTCGGTGGTTTGTGATGGCTGTGGTTTACAAGCAAATGCTGACGGTGACTATGAGTTTCAGGAGTTTATTTCAATAAAGCATCATTGTGGCTATGGCTCGATTCATGGTGATGGTAAACAGATTGGCATTGATTTATGCCAACAATGTTTTGCGGATATGTGTGGAAATACTCTTAGGGTAATGGATGAAACTAATAACCTTGCTGAAGACAATGAAAGTAGTGAGGTTAACCCGCTTGAATATAGCAACATTTTTGATGTGATTTTCCAGTCAAAAGCTAAAGCATGGCAGCTTAAAGATAACTGTGACTTAAGATTGGCTGCAAGGGATACATTATTAAAAAATAAAGTTGCCAATAAGAATGAATTAACTATTGCGCTGAAGCGTGTCGAACAACTTTGGGGTGCACAGTACCTATCAGCTGAGGGTAATGAACTTCATCAACTTGCTAATCTAATTTGTGCTTATGAGAAAAAGGATTGGAATAGTTTATTTGAAGATACCCCATTAGCGGATGGTGATTTTATGCCAAGCAAGTTAAATTTTAAATCCAAATTCACTTTTGACAAAGAATAAAAGGCAAGTGCCATGATATCAAGAATATCTATCAATACAGATAGCAACCTTGGTGATGCTAAACACCACCAGTTAGCTTGCTTCCTTAAAGATCAAGTTTCTAGGTGTCAGATTTTGTCTCGCTACAAAAAGGGCTGCGTATATGATAACCTTTTAGTCGGTGAATAACCAAAAGCAGTTACAGTGTAACCTTGTTGGTTTTTATAAGGGCTATCTGCTTTATATTGTATTGTTTACTAGATAACCTCTTTGACTTCTTGCAACCACTTTGCTGACGTTTTTATTAATGAAAAACCGACCTCAAAACAGTCAGAAAAGATACGAAAGAAGACCTTAGCCTTGGCTTATCTAACGACATTTTAACCGATACAAATCAGCCCTGCGGTAGATAATAGAATTGTTCTAAATTTCATCAGGAATCTATAAAGTCAAAAATTCTAATTTGATTAAAAATACCAAAGCGGACATTAGATTAATATGATTCTATGGCGCTTTGGGGCACTTAGCGCCATAGAATATCTTTACAGAGACCTCAATTCAAAATATCTATTTCCTTTGCTAAATCCAGTTTTCGTCTTGCATGTTTAAAATATCTAATAACCTTAAGTTTTTAAGGCTAAAAAATCTGGATTTAATGCGTAATATGGAAGTTACTTTTGTTCCTTTTGTCTACCCCATTAATATGATAACTTATTGTAAAGTTGTTATTTTTAACTAGCTAAAACTAACAAAGCAACCAAACGGGCTTGTAACCGTTGATTCTGTTAGAGCTAGCAATAAATGATTATCCCAACGCTTAAATTTACGCTTATTTTCAAATTTGTTAGACGAATAGGGGGATTTTTTGGCGTAAAGTTTAAAAGCCTTTACGGTATAAACTGCGGGAAATTTAACTCGCTCAGCTTAAAGGTAGGTTTGATAATTAACCCATTCAGTTGGGTTGGTATGATTATATTTTCTTAAATTATGGTACTTAGAAATGGATACTTCGACGCTATTAATTAATGTTTTATTGTATGTGTTCCTACCCATGTGGGGAGTTGCTGGCTTTGTGGATTGGTGCTGCCATAGAGCGACTAAAATCGAAGTAACTTCAGGCTTAAAAGAATCACTGATGCATTCAATTATGGGTATTCAAATGGGGATACCTATCATTTTATGTTTACTATTTGACGTCAATGTCATGATTTTAATTATTTGCATAATCGTCTATTTAGGTCATGAATTTGTTGCCCACGCTGATGTGCACTATGCAAAAGGTAAGCGCGAAATATCCATATGGGAAATGCATGCACACACATACTTGGGCTCATTACCTTTATATATGTTGATATCGATAATTGTGATTAATTGGCAGCAATTCCAATTATTGATCAGCTTTAATTGGGCAGGAAACATGTCATTAACCTTAATTGATGAGCCCCATGGAACTTCATTATTTTTACCCTATTATTTTACATTTATGTCTATAGTTTGTGTTTTTCCATATATTGAGGAGAACATTCGCTGTTTGAAAGTCTATCTAAAAAAGGATTTAAGTTGAACGTTTACATTAATAGCACAGGGCACTTCTTACCCGGAAAAGCAGTAAGCAATGATGAGATAGAAGGTGTCCTGGGTTTAATCTATGGTAAAAAAAGCCGTCTAAAAAATAAAATCTTAAAGTCTAATGGCATAGTACAACGACATTATGCAATAAATAATCAGCAAAAAACTGAAATATCAAACAGCGAGATGGCTGCAAATTCAGGGGTTAGTTGTATTGAAAAAAGCTTTATTCCAATGTCTAAAATTCAAATGCTAAGTTGTGCTACGAGTCAGGGCGATGTTGTGTTGCCGGGATTTGGAAGTATGGTGCAAGCTGCATTAAACCTTTCTCAAGTTGAACTCCATACCAGTCATGGTATTTGCTCAAGTAGCATAATGGCACTTAAGGCTGCATATACCAACATAAAGTGTGATGGCGTTGATAACGCCTTGGTGATTGCTAGTGAGCTTACTTCTCGTTTATTTAAAAGTAGCCGTTACGAACAAGTAGAAAGTAATGAAGTTGATTTTAATGCCGAGTTTTTAAGGTGGATGCTCTCTGATGGATCTGGGGCATTATTATTAGAAAATAAACCGAGAGCGGGTGGTAAAAGCTTGAAAATAGATTGGATTAAGAGCTTTTCAAGTGCAGATGTTTACCCTGTTTGTATGAGTGTAGGCACGGCCAAAAATGAAGTGAATAACAAAACATGGCAAGACTATGAAACCTATGCTGATGCAGAAAAAGCAGGGGCGTTATTGTTAAGGCAAGACGTTAGATTGTTAGACAATATTGTCTCTGTTGGAGTGAATGGTTTTTTAAAGTTAATAAGCCAAGGTTATATAAATACAAATAAAATCGATCATGTATTATGCCATTTCTCTTCAAAACACTTTAAAAGTAAAATTTTTGACATGCTCGAAACGGCTGGGGCCAGCATTCCTGAGCATAAATGGTATACAAACCTATATGAACGGGGGAACACAGGCTGTGCTTCGATATTCATCATGCTTGATGAATTTATTAACACGCATGATTTAAAAGCCGGAGAAACTATATTTTGTATGGTTCCTGAAAGTGGCCGCTTTAATTGTGCTTATATGCATCTGACTGTTGCAGGGTAATATAATTATGGAAGATAACTTGGTATTAACTGAGACAGGTCAAAACTGTTTACAGATGTTATTAAAAGTTTGGTTAGACTTTGACCTAGCGATAACTAAAGTTCCCATTGTACGAAGATTAGAGCAAGGACGTTTAAGCATCGAAGACTATCAAAACCTTTTAGTTAACATGCGCCAACAGGTTATTGAAGGATCGCGTTGGATCAGTCGTTGTGCGTCAAGTTTTGACCGTAATTACTCAGATGTGCGTGCCTCAATAATAAAACATGCGTATGAAGAACATAAAGATTACATGTTATTAGAAGCTGATTATGCTGCTACTGGCGGTGATCTAAGAGTGATTGAATCACGTAGTAAAAATATAGGATCTGAAGCGCTTCATGGATTTTTAATGTATCGAGCTAGCCAGTCTAATCCCGTTGATTTAATTGGCGCTATGTGGATCATTGAAGGATTAGGTAACAAAATGTCGATGAAATGGTCAAAGCTAATTAACGAGCAATTAAATTTTACCAGTAAAGCGACTACTTTTATGGAATATCATGGTGAAAATGATGATAATCATATGCAAGAGCTGTATCAATTAGTTGATCGGCTAGCTACCTCAGATGAAAATGTTGCTGATATTATTCGCACCGCCAAAGTAGTTGCAAAACTATATCAATTACAATTAGAAGAAGTAGATAATGACAACTAAAAAATATAGTTTGTATTTACAGGCCATCACTAATGACAATTCTTTACCTATCGAAGATGCTGCGGTTAAGCTTTGGTTGAAAGATTTAGATAACGCGTTTCGGTGGGTATTAAGACCTATATTACAGTTGGTATTTGCCATAACCCTTCATGTTGTTTGGTTCGTGAAACGATTGCCTTTACCGCAGTTTAGTGCTCATAATTTTTTACAAAAAACTATCTGTTGGTTTTGTACCTATTTTGTATCACCTGAAGCAAACATGTTGATATTAAGACATTTTTCTACTGAATCGAACATTCTTAATTTTTTGGCTGAAAACACAGGGCATGAACATAGAGTTAACTTATACCCAAAAAAAATAAATGATATGTTGCGCGATACATTTGTTAATCATGATCAAGAGCTATTCGAAAGCTTCATTAAATTAGGTAAATGTCAGACGTATAAACGTTCAGCGGAAAACAATAATTATCAATGGGAGAGTTGGCAACAAATTGATATGAATGAGTTTTCCGTAGATAGGAAAGTTACCCAAATTTTAGATTTTGAAACATCACATGCGTTATTTATGTGTTTGTTTTGTTTGTTACTGAAAAAAGATGAATATCGCGATGCCATAAATGGCTTTAATTTAGACCAATCTATCGCAATCAGGATTGGTCATATCATTGGTGATAATACCTTAAGTGAATATGCTTATAATAAATATCCTCAATATCTCGTCGGTCCTTGGAATCTAGGACAGCGATTTTTAATGCATGGTTTTTTTACCGAATATTTATATGCAAAATTAGAAGCGTTAAGACTCTCGACAACATCAAGAGTTGAAGACGAATAACATTCCGCTATGATTATTCCCCTATTATTAATTGCGTTTCTTAACCCAAGTCATGCTATGTCTGATAATGGATGGCAGCTACAACACAGTACCAATAAGGTTAAATTATATAGTCGAAAAGTAGCAGACTCCGAGTTTATACAGACTAAAGCTGAAGTTAAAATATCTACGGCGGTAGACGATTTAATGCTGATGTTTGGTGATGGCAGTGAGTGTTTACAGTGGCAAAAAAGGTGTTATTCATCTCGTGTCATCCAAAAAATATCAGAGCAGGAGTTATACGCATATTCTATTATTGATTTGCCTTGGCCAGTTTTAAATAGAGACTTTGTGTTTCACTCTTTGGTGACAGTTGATCCCCTAACTAAAACAACAACGCTAACATTATCACCTGCTAACAATATCTACCCTCAAACTAAATATATCCGTGCAACAGCAAATATTAGTTATAGTGTACAAGTGCTAACAGCTTCTTCAAGCGTATTAACTATTACAATGCACACAGAATTTGGCGGAAGTATTTCACCTAGAATAATTAATTCGATATTAATTGATGAATTACAGGACGATGTTGATAACCTTATATCTTTGTTAAAAGACAATTGAGGGTTAATAAAGTATCGGAATTAATTTGACAGAAATTTAGAGGTGTTTCATTTAAATTGATAGAGTTAACGTATTGAATATATTGTGAAAAAGTTGGTTGGTTTTTTTATTTTCAGCTGACTTATGTGGTCGGTTTATGTTTTGATATAACTACTTAAATACTCTGTTATTAATTGATAATGAAGCCTTTAGGTAACATTAGAATAACTTTCTATCTCGCTCTGGGGGCGGAAGCGCCTTAGACTTAATACTCTAAATTTGTTAAATAATCGAATGATTACAATGTCCGCTTTGGGGATTTGATATCTAACGCCATGTAAAATTTTTAGTTATAAATTCAGTTGTGAATAGGTGTGGTTTTTAAGTGAAAATGAAGCTTTAGGATCTCTGAACTGCCGTTAATTCTCAAAAGCTAACTTCCGCTTATGGCTAAGAGAAGCATTATTCGCTTACAAACCCAGAATGTCTGCTATCAATAATTTTAGTGTTTAAAGCCATACTTATAGTCTCTTCAAAAAAGGAGCACTATTATGTATAACAGCAAATCATCTTCACGAAAAACCTGCTGGAATAAAGGCAAACTAGTTGGTCAAAAACTTCCCCTTAAACTCGAAGAAATATGGTCAATTAGAATACGGTTAGAGCTGGCAAATAATCTGCGAGAATTAACGATGTTTAATTTGGCATTAGACTGTAAATTACGCGCCTGTGATTTTATTAAACTAAAAGTTTTGGATATTGCTCATGGAGCTACTATTCAGTCCAGAGCCATGCTTATTCAACAGAAAACAGGTAGTTCGGTTCAATTTGAATTAACTGCATAATAACCTCAGCTTTGACCACCCAATAACATCAGCTTCGATCATTAGTTAACATTAAGCTTTGATCACTGAATAACACTTCATGGTGATCACTTATTCAATTCTTAATGTTATTAGTTTGACTATAAATTAATCA
>JBAHZW010000143.1:0-9803 GCA_037132835.1 Colwellia sp.
CGCCCTTTGGGAGTTTGTCAGTACTTCGATAATCGCACAGAATTCCTTTAATATAGAATGACTATACACAAAAAAATTCACTTTATTCTCAAAGCACTGACAAGCTCTGAGTGGGAACTAATTTAATGAAACTGGTATTAACTTACTGTTTAGGATAAAAGGTACTAACGCGTAATTTTATCATAACTTGTGTTTTTAGTTAAATGTAAGTAGATTAATGAATTTATTTTTAACTGGTACGACCAATGGCGGGCAGCATTATGACAGCAACGGATTATCCACATTTATTAAGTCCACTAGACCTAGGTTTTACGCAATTAGCTAATCGTGTCCTTATGGGGTCTATGCATACGGGCTTAGAAGAAGAGCGCGGGGGTTTTGCTAAACTAGCGGCCTTCTATCAAGCAAGAGCAAAGGGGGGGGTCGGTTTAATAGTGACGGGTGGCGTTAGCCCTAATTTACGAGGACGCATTGAGCCTTTTGGTAGTGAATTAAGTCATTTTTGGCAAGTGAATAAGCATAAACAAGTCACTGAGGCCGTGCATCAATACCCCACTAAAATTTGTTTACAATTATTACATACGGGCCGATATGCCTATCACCCTTTTGGCGTGGCCCCCAGTAAAATTAAATCTCCTATCTCCCCTTTTACCCCGAAAGCCATGTCGGTTAGGCAAATTAAATCCACGATTAAAGATTATGCTTATGCGGCCAAATTGGCTGCTGATGCGGGTTATGATGGTGTTGAAATTATGGGTTCAGAAGGTTATTTAATCAACCAGTTTGCCTGTCTTAGAACCAATAAACGGCGTGATGAATGGGGCGGCAGCATTGAAAATAGAATGCGCTTAGCTATTGATACGATTCAAGCCGTCCGTGCAAAAGTGGGCGAGCATTTCATCATTATATTTCGTCTATCTATGCTTGATTTGGTTGACGGTGGCAATAGTTGGCAAGAAGTAGTCACCATGGCAAAAGCGGTAGAGCAAGCGGGTGCGACATTGATTAATACCGGCATAGGTTGGCATGAAGCACGTGTACCTACCATAGTTACATCTGTACCTAGAGCCGTATTTTCTTGGGTGACTGAAAAAATGAAGCAAGAAGTGTCAATCCCGTTAATTACCACCAACCGAATTAATACGCCGGATGTTGCTGAACATATATTAGCAACAGGGCAAGCTGATATGGTGTCAATGGCGAGACCTTTTCTAGCCGATGCTGAGTTTGTTAATAAAGCCGCGAGTAATAAAGCGGATGAAATTAATACTTGTATTGGCTGTAACCAAGCATGTTTAGACCATGTTTTTGAACAAAAAAGAGCATCTTGCTTAGTGAATCCTATGGCATGTTATGAAACCGAACTGGTTATTAAACCAGCGAAAATCATAAAGAAACTAGCGGTAATAGGTGCAGGGCCAGCGGGGTTGGCTTTTAGTATTTATGCCGCTGAGCGAGGGCATAAGGTTGAGCTTTTTGATAAAAGTAGTGAAATAGGCGGCCAGTTTAATGTGGCCAAGCAAATACCGGGTAAAGAAGAGTTTTTTGAAACATTACGTTATTTTAATAAACAGTTAAGTTTACACGATATTCAGGTACACCTTAATGCAGAGCAAAGTGCAGCAACCTTATTGGCTGCTGGCTTTGATGAAGTTATCTTAGCCACTGGAATTAAACCGAGAAAGCTCGACATTAAAGGTTTAGAGCAAGGCTTTGCTAGTAATAAGGTACTGAGCTACTTGCAGGTGCTAAGAGATAAAGTTGCGGTGGGTACTCATGTCGCCATTATTGGTGCTGGTGGTATTGGTTTTGATGTGGCCACTTACCTCTCTGAAAAATCACTCACCAATGACCCCGATGCTTGGCTGAAAAATTGGGGTGTTGATAAAAGCTACCAGCAAGCGGGGGCATTGCTCAACAAAGAAGATATCCCTAAACATAATCCAGTGAGAAATATTACGTTATTACAACGTAAAGCCACTAAAGTAGGTAAGGGTTTAGGGAAAACTTCTGGCTGGGTACATAGAGCCAATTTAGTTAAGCAAGGCGTTAAAATGGTTGCGGGCGCAAGTTACAAAGCCATTGTTGATAAAGGCTTACTCATTGAAGTGGATGGTAAAGAGTTATTGCTTGAAGTTGATAATATTATAATCTGCGCTGGACAAGAGTCTAATCGAGACTTACAGCAAGCATTACTTGAGGGCGGTATCGCGGTACACCTGATTGGCGGCGCTAACATTGCCTCAGAGTTGGATGCTAAACGAGCAATACGCCAAGCTGCAGAATTAGCCGTTAATATTTAATATCTGATGGTTTAATATCCGACCAATAGTTAAGTATTTATACTCGCGGAGTTAACTGAATAAAAACGCTGTATTTATTCAGTTAACTCTTGATATACTGTCCCGAAGTGATTTTTTAGGTTTAGAAATAGCACAGTGAAAAAAATAATTATCGATGGTGGTGATGTTGAGTTTTTTACCACACCTAAAGAATATAAGCAGCAGTTATTATTGTTAATTGAAGCGGCGCGTCAGCGTATTTTCATTACGGCCTTATATTTACAAAATGATGATGCAGGCAGAGAAGTTCTCCATGCGTTGTATCAAGCTAAAGAAAATTTTCCTGAGCTAGAGATCAATGTTTTTGTCGATTTTAACCGGGGTCAACGAGGGTTAATTGGTGAAAAAGCGAGTTTAGGTAATCGTGCTTTGTACTTGAAACTAGCGCAAGACTATCCTCAAACAATCAACATTTACGGTGTTGCGGTTAAGCGAAAAGAAATTTTTGGCGTGCTGCACTTAAAAGGCATGGTTTTCGATGATACGCTTTTTTACACTGGTGCCAGTATCAATGACATATACTTACATCAAGGCGAACGATACCGTTTAGATCGTTATTGTACTCTTAAGAGTAAGCCGTTATCGGATAGCTTTTGTAATTACCTAATAGAAACCTTTGTTGATTCAAACCTTGCCCCCTTGCTTAATCAAGCCGTATTACCTGATGCAATTCAACAGAGGAAAAATTTAGCAGAGCTAAAAAGTCAGTTAAAAAAATCTCACTATATCGTTGAACAACCTAATGACTTGGGTCAATCACAATTAATGAATGATAAAGTGTTTGTCTCTCCGCTAGTAGGTTTTGGTCGCCGTAAAAACGAGTTAAATCAAGCGACTCGTCAGCTAATTCAAAATGCTAAAGATAACATGCTACTTTTTACGCCTTATTTCAATTTGCCTCACTCTCTTGCCAGAGATGTTATTAGGGCATTAAAACGTGGCATAAAAACGACTGTGGTTGTGGGAGATAAGACAGCGAATGATTTCTTTATTAGTAACGAGGATGACTTTAGCACTATCGGTATAATCCCCTATGTGTATGAAATGCTACTTAAGCGATTCGTGAAGCGTTATCAACATTTTATCGATCAAGGCTTATTAAATATTCACTTGTGGAAAGATAAAAATAACAGTTTTCACCTCAAAGGTTTACGTGTTGATGATAGATATCACTTAATTACTGGCAGTAATTTGAATCCACGTGCTTGGGCACTCGATTTAGAGAATGCTTTACTCATTGACGATGTTAATCAGTGCTTTTTACAAAAGACGAATGATGAGCTACAGGGCATTTTAAATAATACCGTCAAGATCATGCATTCTTCAGACATTGAATCAGAAGAGAATTATCCAGAAAAGCCACAAAAATTATTGAAAAAAATTCGCGTGGCTCAAATTGATAGAGTGCTTAAGCGTCTTTTGTAAGTGAGACACTCAATGATGATATATTATTTATAAAGGGCGACTAAAAAGATTTCTTTGCCTGTATTCTCATTTCGAAACGATTGATATCAGGGTTATCACTTTGCGGAAAGGCAAAGTCGATATGAATAATGGGGTGATTACCACTAGAATGAGGGGAGTACAAGCGAAGCCCAAGCCCTATTGAGCCTAACCAACCATCTTCACTATTCTTAACCGTTGATTCACCAAAGGCTCTACCCGCATCAATAAAAGCCACTCCCGCTAAATCAAAGAGTTTAAAAAGATTAATTTTAGGGTAGTACCTGATTTCAGACGTGACTTTAACGCTATTTTCACCGTGTTGATATTGTAAAGGGAAGCCACGCAAGCCGGTATTTCCCCCCATGGTTACGGGTTGATCTAAATATTGATTTTTACTGATAACATTGGCGTTACCTATATAAAATCCCCAGGTTTTATTGAGTCGATAAAAATATTCACTGTTTAATGTCATTAATAAACGATTGCCCCTGTGTTGATAACTATCATTAGCAAGTGCTAGATCAAGTAACAGTAAAGCGTTGTTATGTAAATTAAAGCCTTTTTTTACTCGAATTCTCCATAGCGTCCATGCGGAGTTATCTTTCTTTCCATTGCCGATACCAAGACGAGAGTTAATCTGCCAGCCATGGTTAAAGTCTTCAATTTGGGTGATCAAATGAACATTTGTTAGCTCTCTAAAATCTTTTTCTAGATATTCAAACGAAAACCATGGATAAAGTAAATCTCTATCTTTAGGTATTACCGTGGTTAAAACAGAGTTTTCTGACGTATTTATTTGTTCAACAGGCCGTTGAGAAAAAGTATCTTTATCTTGAGTTCCCCCTAAACGGTATCTTAGTAAGCTACTGTTATTATTAGATATTAGCCATGCGAAGCTGGCTTCTTTAAAGCGAATGTCATGACCAAATATACTTTGGTCTTGATCATTTTGAAAAATGGTATCGTTACGGGACTCTTCATTAAAGCCAATGTTATAGGCTGTTTCTATATCAAAGCCCGCAAAAACCTTTTGTAAAAAAACACTGCGTTGTTGACCGTCATCGTTATCGGCAAACTTTAACTTAATTGAAGTGTTTTGCTTTTGAAATAGTGGGATAGTGGTCTGTAATTTGTAACCTGACCTTTGGCTATTGCGGTATGATTCTAGCTCAGTGTCTATGCCTAATCCAAGTAAGTTGCGCTCTTTGATACCAAAACTGTAGGTATTTACGCCACCTTTTCGACCAAAACTTACTGTTGGCAAAAACGACCAATTATCCCATGTCGTTATGGTAATTTTTTTACTGTCTTTATCACGACTTACCTTGGCATCTTTTAAGTATCTTCTACTGCGTAAATGGCGTTCTAATTCTGCCATATCTGCAGAAGTTTTGAGGCATTTTTTTATGAAAAAAGTGGCTTCATTTTCGAGGGTGATAATTTTTGTTTTAATATGAATTGCATTAGCCCAGCGGTGCAAGAAAATAATCCCGTCTTCATTTTCATCAAAAATAGTTTGTGGTTTGAAGATGATGTTGTCTGCGGCTTTATTACATAATATTTCTTTATCCGTGGGCTCGATAACTGTTTTATCTGTCCAATCTTTATTGAGTTTTTTTGTGGGCTTAATCTGAGTTGATGGCTCTGCTGCTAATGTGACTGCTAGGTTACAAAAATCAATTAAGATGATACTAACCACTAAAAATGATAGCAGTCTACTTATCTTGTTGTCTCGCCAAGCCGCATCGATAAACGTTACGAGGACGGGTGATATTACATAACATTGACTTATTTTTGTGATTAATTTTAATAAAAACCGCATCGCGTACCTAACATGATTAATTAGTTTGATTGGTCTAATACCCTTTTCATTAAGTTTTTGATCTTGTTGTGCCTAGGAAAAATAGTTCAGGGCAAGGCACTCGATTGAGTTACAGCAACGATGAAGTGATGTTGCTCAAGCGCTGCTTCGATGGTATTAATTCCCACTGAAACCCTGCACTTTGAATGGTAATGGGTTTATTTTTTATTTCTTTATCTACCACTCCGTTAACTATAGTCATATTTAATGAAGTTGCTTAACCCCATTGCCGTGCAAAGTGCAGAATGTCAGTAGGGAGCACAATTATTGACTAACCCAGAATGTCGTGTAGATATCTAATAATTTCAAAGTGGAACCTTGTCATGGAACTTTATACTGCTCAACTACAGCTGAATAAAAATTTAGAAAAAGGTTTTAATGGTTCTATCGATAATGATGTTAAAACGAATATCTCAACACCTCAATCTCATATTGCAGAAATAGGGGAGACAAAAGTCACCTTATCCTCTAAAGCATTAACAATGCAAGATATTGATAAAACCGAAATCGACAAGACATATGAGTAGCAGGAAAAAGAATATGGAATAGCCAAACAACAATATCAGGAAAAAGTGAACGATCTCCCTGTTGATTATAGAAAAATTAAAGTGATAAAAGATAGCATTAACGAAGAAATAAAAACATTGAAAGCAGAAGTATCGAAAATAAAGCAGTCAACAACACTCAACGAAGATGAAATGAAACAGGCTATTCAGATACTAGAACAACAGATAGCCGATAAAAGTTTGGCAATATTAGAAATAGGCAAAGAATTTACCTAAAAGCTTAAAGAACAAGAGCGCAGTAAACAAATTTCTTCCCCACCAGAAGCTTCTGTAAATAACTTGCTAGCTTCTAAATGTAATAGCTACTTTGTTGGTATTAATTACAACTTCCATTTCATCATTAAGTTAATCATTTTATCAAAGGTTGAACCATAGGGTGGCGCCAATGCTAGAATGGCAGTTACTTTCGCTTGCTTGAACACAGGTCTTAATTTCGAAAACTCGATAAAACCTTCTTTCCCATGATAATGACCCATACCACTATTGCCAATACCGCCAAAAGGCATATCATGCTGAGCAACATGGAACATACAATCATTGATGCACATTCCCCCTGAGAGTGTGTTGTAGGTTACTTTATTTTGAATAGCTTGGTTGTTACTAAATAAATACAGAGCCAATGGTCGCTCGTTTTGGTTGATGTAACTAATAACTTCATCAATGCAATCGTAAGGTTTGATAGGTAATAACGGACCAAAAATTTCATCCTGCATAATGATCATGTCATCGTTAACATCTACCACTACATGGGGTGGTATTTTACGATTTTTTGAATCTAGCTTATCATTGCCCAATAGGTTAATCGTTTGAGCGCCTTTTTTACGAGCGTCTTCAAGTGTTTCCGCTAAGCGATTAAAAGCTTTATCATCAATAATCGCGGTGAAGTCTTTACTTTGTGCTGACGGGTAATGACGGGACACAATTTCTTTAGCACATTCTATAAATTGTGGCACTTTATTGCGTGGTATAAATACATGATCAGGTGCGACACAAGTTTGTCCTGCGTTGAGAAATTTAGCAAACAATATGCGCTTAGCTGCCTGCTTGATGTTGAAGTCATCAGCAATTATTGTCGGTGATTTCCCACCCAGTTCAAGCGTCACAGGGGTTAAAAATTTCCCAGCGGTTTGCATAACAATCTTCCCTGTTTCTGGTGAGCCAGTAAAGACTAAGTGATCCCATGGCCGGTTAGTAAATTCACTGGCAGAAACGCCAGGTATTACACTCAGGTATTGTTCATCAAATTCGGCGGAAATAAGTTTGTCTAACAAGCGACATAAGTTTTGTGAGTTGGCCGCTAATTTGATGATGCAACGATTACCGGCTGCTAGCGCACTGATACAAGGACCCAAAGACAAAAATAATGGGTAGTTCCATGGCGTGACAATACCTACCACTCCCTTTGGTTGTGGAATAACCCTGTTTTTGGAACCAAAGAACGCCAAACCGACATGACGTTTTTGAGGTTTCATCCATTTTTTCAGTCGTTTACTGGTGTATTGAATATTGCCAATTAAGCCAAATAATTCAAGTAGACGGGTTTCTTGAATGGAACGATTTCCATAGTCCTTGTTGATAGCTTCGGCGATAGCTATTTGATTATTAGTTAGAATTTTTTCAAGTTTTTTGAGGTGTTCAATACGTTCTTTTAGGCTTAGGTAAGGTCTCTGACGTGAGGCGGTGCGTTGTTTAGAAAAGACTTGTTGAATTCTACTAATATCTTTAGCCGCAGGCGTTTCTATTTTATGTAGTACAGAATGGTTCATTTTGCTATCCCAATTATATTCGGTTTGTCATTATGGTGTTTGTAATTTCATCAGTTCAGCCATAGCCGCGGCCAGATCAACTTTTATTAGCGTGGCTTGTATTAGTCTAGGACCTCGGGTGTTCATGGCTTGAGAAAATTGATGACGAAATTGCGCTACGGTACTAGCGTTAGTGGCTGGAACGCCCATGCCTTCAGATAACTTTATCCAGTCAAGAGTCGGGTTTTCTAAACTGAGTAATGAACGGGCTTTAGAGGCGTTTCCTTCAGCCACTTTTGCGCCGGTGCGTTGTAATTCTAAATCTAGAATGGCATAGCTATTATTTTTTAAGATCACAACGGTAACATCGAGATTTTCTCTGGCAATAGACCAGAGTGCTTGTGGTGTATACATGCCACTACCATCGCCTTCAAGGCAAATAACTTTACGGTCGGGGCAGGCGATGGCTGCACCTAACGCCATAGGTAAGCCAATACCAATACTTCCGCCAGTTAGCCCTAGTATATCGTGACGAGCAGCGCCCTGAGTCATGGGGTGGATGGCCAAAGATGCAGTATTGGCTTCATCAACAACAATCGTATTTTCAGGCATACACTCAGCTAAAATAGCGCCCACGCCCATAGGACATAACTCATTACGGGGGGCAGGTGGGGTAATACGTGGTTGAGTATCGGCATCTTCTGTAGCATTGAGTATTTTGGCCAATGTTATTAATGCATCGGTAATATCTTCATCAATAGCGCAGAGTAAAGGCAAACTGGTGTGCTCACTGTGTAATTGACTGGGCACATTTGGGTAAGCAAAAAAACCAACGGGTGCTTTTGCTCCAGCAAGAACTATATTGTCAAAAGGTTTTAAAAATTGAATAGCAATTTCAGCTAAGTAAGGCACTGTTTCAGTGGGGAACACCCCAGCACCGCGTTTACGGCGGGCGGGCAAGGTTTCATTTAAAATGCGTGTTCCCGTTGCTTTAAAGATGCGACCAGCGGCTTTCAACCCTTCTTCTCTCAGCGCTTTGCCGCCCAACAACATAGCATTACATTGATCATTTTTTAAAATATCGGCAATGGCTTGAATGCGCAAAAGTGGTACTTTTTTCTTAGCAAACTGAATCGGTGTTACCTCTACAGAGGCGGAATCTTCCCACGCGGTATTGGCGGGGATAATTAGTGAGCATACTTGCCCTTCATTGGTTTTTGCTGCTTGCACTATTTCAATGGCATCATGAGGCAAATTACTGGCTGATTTACACGTTTTAACCTGATGACAAACGGTTTTTGCTTGTCCTTTAATGTCGGCCGTTAGTGGGGCATCAAACTGTAAATGAGCGCTGGCATGATCACCAATTAAATTGACCATAGGCGTTTGCGCACGTTGAGCATTATGCAAGTTGGCCATAGCGTTACTTAAGCCCGGCCCCATATGAAGCACGGTGGCGGCAGGTTTGTCTGCCATGCGCCCATAGCCATCAGCAGCACCTGAGGCAACGCCTTCAAATAAAGCTAATACAGGGCGCATGCCATCAACTCTATCTAACGCAGCAACCATCTGCATTTCAGAAGTACCCGGATTAGCAAAACAAACTTCTACTCCAGCTCCGACCAAACTAGTTAACATCGCTTCAGCGCCATTTAATTTATCATTCATGGTTTTCTCCCTGTTAAAGTGTTAATTGAATAAGCTTATACCAGTTTCATTAAATTAGTTCCCACTCAGAGCTTGTCAGTGCTTTGAGAATAAAGTGAATTTTTTTGTGTATAGTCACTCTATATTAAAGGAATTCTGTGCGATTATCGAAGTACTGACAAACTCCCAAAGGGCG
>JBAHZW010000116.1:0-22203 GCA_037132835.1 Colwellia sp.
CGCCCTTTGGGAGTTTGTCAGTACTTCGATAATCGCACAGAATTCCTTTAATATAGAATGACTATACACAAAAAAATTCACTTTATTCTCAAAGCACTGACAAGCTCTGAGTGGGAACTAATTTAATGAAACTGGTATTAATTAACTATGCACACCTCATTTTGTCGCTAGCTTATTTTAGGGTTAACTGGCCATGACATCGTTATTTTTGCACCCACGCCTTCAATATTGATTAAGTTGATCTCACCGCCATGATTACGGGTGATTTCAGCGCACAGCGCTAAACCTATGCCTGAGCCATGATTTTTAGTAGTGTAAAAAGGTGTTAAGGCATTATCGAAATTGGCAAAGCCTGGGCCATTGTCGGTGATTTCAATCACTTGCTTCGCTTGTTGATTACCTTGCAAGCTGTCTTGCTGGTAGAAAACACGGACGTTAATTTCACAGATCTCTTTATCGCAAGCTTCTTGTGCATTCTTGAAAATATTAATTAAAATCTGTGCCATTTGCTGCTCGTCGGCAAAACATTGGCCGTTACCTTGAAAATCAATAGAGCAAGGCTCTGTTATCATGGCTTTTGCTTCGGCAATGGTGTCATTAAAGTCGAACCAGCGAGAGCGTGGTGCAGGTAGCTGACTTAATTGACTGTATTGTTCAATAAAACTGAGTAAACGATTACTACGTTGCCTGATACGACTTAGTACTAAACGAACTTGTGCTTCGTTGAAGCTATCATTGCAGAGCAAGGTATCCGCCATAGAGGCCATGGGTGTCAGTGAATTACGTAGTTCATGGGCTAATACCCGAATAAGGTTTTGTTGGGTAATACTTTGTTGTTGATGTAGCGGTTGGGAAATATCTACCGCAGAAAAAATATGATACCTTTTTTGTTGATAGCGGTAGCTAACACTCTGACATTGCCATTGTTGACTGAATTGGTTATGCGATAAACTATTGTTGTTCATGATAAAACCTAAATCGGCCGCACTGGTGCCAATAAGCATAGGCTGTTGGATTTTATCCTTCATGGCAATATTGCGATAACTTAACTGATTATTATCATCAAATAAGCATACTGGAATAGGCCAAGAATCGAGGATGTGACTAAGAACACTCTCCAGTGTTTGGCTTTTTTTTTCTTTTTGTTCATTGCCTATAGCTAGCGTAGAAATTTCTTGTTGTAAAGCCGCGAGTAAATTATCTTGATGCTGTTTTTTAAAGCGTAAATTTGTTTCACCCTCGCGAACAATTTGCGTGTAGGTGGTGAGCTGCATAATAGCTTGGCACCAAAGATGGTAACTTCGCCAAGCACACCAAATAAGGGGGTAACAAAGTAAGAACACTAGGGTAGCAACAGCAAGTTTACTCCAACCCAAGTTAAACGTTAGGGCAACAACCAGTGCTAAAATAACCATTAGGGTACAGACTAAGCTAAAGGCAAGCCATTGCTCATGGCTAAATTTTAGCGCGAAAACTTTAGTCAATGCTTTAGGCTTATTCAACATGATGAATGGCAAATTTTTCTAAACGTCGATAAAGGGCATTACGTGAAATATCTAATAATTTTGCCGCTTCAATCACTTGTCCATCGGTAACTTTCATTGCCTTTTCAATCAATTGTTTTTCTGCTTGTTCTAGTGGTTGTAATATAACTGAATCAGGGGGGCTACCTCTGCTTTCTAATAACAACTGCTGCGCGGTAATTTCATCTGCATTGCTAAGTAACACGGCACGTTCAATGACATGACTCAATTCACGAATATTACCAGGCCAATTATGTTGCTTTAATTTATTGAGCGCACAAGGGCTGATTGTTAGCGCTTGCTTGCGATAGCTCTCGCTAAATTTGTTGATAAAGCCCGCCGCTAGTCCCGCAATATCTTCAAGGCGTTCGCGCAGTGGCGGAATGGTTATCACCAAGGTATTTAAACGATAGAGTAAGTCTTGGCGAAAAGTTTGCTCACTTACCCGTTGGTTAAGATCGGCATTGGTGGCGCTGATCAATCTAACATTCGCCACTTGCGTTTGGCTTGAGCCTAAAACTTCATATTGACCCGTTTCTAAAACCCGTAAAAGTTTCGGTTGAAGTGTTAGCGGCAGTGAGCCTATTTCATCAAAAAACAAAGTACCCTTATCAGCCAATTGAAAACGGCCAACGCGATTTTGTTTGGCGTCGGTAAAAGCACCTTTTTGATGACCAAAGAGTTCACTTTCAAATAAGTTTTCAGGAATGGCCGCCATATTCACCGTAATAAGTGGTGCTTGCTGGCGTAAAGAACGTTGATGTATTCGCTCTGCCAACAGTGATTTGCCTGTACCATTTTCGCCTAATATTAAAATATTGGCATCGGTCGGTGCTATTTGTGCCACTAAGTTTTCAATTGCTTGCATGCTAGGAGATTGGCATACCCAATTTTTTTTATTCTCAGGCGCCAGTAGTTGTCGATAACCTTGGTTTTGCTCTTTTACCCTAGCAATGCTTAACTGCTGTTTGATGCTGTTTAACAGTTTTAGTTTATTCCATGGCTTTTCAATAAAATCGCTGGCACCTTTTTGTAAGCCTTGTACCGCTAGTTCGATTGAGCCCCATGCGGTCATCAAAATCACTGGGATATTTAACGGTTGTAACTGCGCTAAAATAGCTAAACCTTCTTGACCACTGGTAGTATCCCGAGAAAAATTCATATCGAGTAATATTAAATCGGGTTGTTGGCGATCACTTTGGATGATAATTTCTTTGGCGTTTTCGGCTTCAATAATCTGATAACCTTCGGAGCTGAGTAACAAGTTTAACGCTAAACGAATATCATCATCATCATCCGCAATTAAAATAGTGGCATTTGTCATCGGACTTTCCATAAAAATTGAGTAGTTGAGCTTAATGCTTACATTCAAGTGATTATTAATAGGGTAAAGCAAAGGAAGCGCGGTGAGTCGTTTCCTTTGCTAATTTCATGGGTCTTAGTATACCAATAAAAGCCATATTTATCGGTCTGTTATTGTCTAATAATTGAAACTGAGGCCGTTATTCTGCACGTAATGCTTGCATTGGGTCGCTACTAATCACTCGCCATGCGGGCATAATTACCGACAAGATAACAATAACAACTAATGCCGTGTCTAAGGCTACCATCGCTAGCCAGTTAAAATCGGGTAGCATTGCTAAGTGTTGTGATATTTTTGGATAACCTAAGGCTGAAATAATAAAGCCCAAACCTAAGCCTATCACTAACATAACAAGTGCATCTTTTAAGATGAATTTAACCAATTTTGCTTGTTTAGCACCTGTTGCCATACGTACGGCTAGCTCGTATTTTCTGTGGTTAGTGGTCATTTGTGTCAGGCCCGCAACACCAATAGCAGCAAGAAAAAGTGTTAAACCCGTCATGGTTAATACTATCCATAAACTAATACGTTGGTTTAGTGTTTGTTGCTGCCACACTGAGGTTAATGATTTTACGGTCACATTCGTTAAACGCGGGAATTGGCGTTTAACTGCACTTGCCAGCATAGCCGCAGTAATCGTATCTCCGTCAGGCATCATCACAGTAAATTGAATGAGCGACCCCGGTGTTATTCGATGACTGTAAATTGCCGGTAAACCTAGCGGCTCCGCACTACCCGTTTGACTTATGGTGTTAGCAACAATACCGGTAACAATCACGGGGGTTTTTAAGTTTTTAGGGTCAATTTGAATAGTTTTACCGATAACCTCTGAGTACGATAAATGTGAAAAGAGCATTTTTGCCATATTTTCATCAATAACAATTCTATCTTCATCATTGTCTATCTGAGCTTGGCTTACATTAGCGCCTGCTAGCATAGGGATATTAAAGGTAGAGAAATAATTTGCCCCTAAAGTTTTCATTTGGTGAACGACTTGCTGATCTGAGTCTGCATCACGAAAGGCCTTAACCTGTAAACGATTCGACAGTGGACCATAGCTAGGTACAATGACTTGACTGTTGCTTACCTCTTGCTCGATTAAACGAGATACGCTATCAAGCAAGTGTTTACCCTCACTCTTGTTGTAAGAGTCAAAATCATTTAATTGGGCAAGGTATTCTTCATCGCTAATCGTCATGCTAATGTCATAGCTATTGCCAATATCATAACCGGTTTCTTGGTAAACGGCTTGATAGCTTTGCAGGGCGATCATCACTGAGGTGGTGAGTAATAATGAAGCAATAGATAATTGCACTACCATTAATACTCGGCTCAACCATTGATTACTTTGCGCTTGAATACCTTTACCACTACTGTTTAAGTTATTTGCCAAAGCCTGTTTATCAATATCGACCAGAGCTAAAGCGCTAAATAAAACGCTCAGTGCTAAAATGATGGCCAATGAAGCGAATACGGTTGTGCTATCAATAGTAATGGCATCCATCATAGGTAAGCTATCACCGGCAATTAAGGGTAAGCTTCTTATTGCCCAACCAGTAACCAATAAGCCCATTAATGCCGCTAGCACAAAACTTGGTAGGTTCTCAAGTAGTACCAATAATCTCACTTTGGTTAAACTTGCCCCTAAGCTTATTTGAATGGCAAACTCTTTGGTTCTACCTTGATAATGCGCGATAAATAAATTAAGTAAATTTAGCGTTGCCATTAATAACAAGCCGATGACCGCGGCAAATAAGGCAATAAGTAAGCTTTCCGTATCGCCTAGCATATTACTGCGATAGCTACTGCCTTTAACGACTTTGTTGATATTCGCAGTAAAATCCAAAAGCATTTCTACATGTTCGTCATCACCTCGGCTGATATAATCTGCTAACCAGGTATCCACTTGTGCTTGTGATGGCAGCTGCGCTTGACCATTAGCAGACTTTACAATGAGGTTATCCATAGCACCTGTAATATTGCCCGTGTCGTCATTTTGCACTTTTATCTTGGCTAGGTTGTCGATAAACCATACTTGCTGGGGTAAAATTGCTCTATTACTTTTTATTGCCATCACATCTTCAATGACGCCGGCAATGATATAGTTTTGATTGGTTATCATGAGTTGTTTGCCTATGACCGATTTCATGCCAGCAAAAGCATGTTGCCAAAGGCTTGCTGATATCCATACGTATTTCTCGGGAGACTCAACCGTAACATCATCTCCGAGTATTAACTGACTACCTAATACCGCAAGAATATTACTGGAAGCATGATAACGGGTGGTGGCAAAAGTCGTGTTATTGACGACAACATGCTGCTCTGACGAGGAGATACCGGCCCATTCACCTATATCCGCAAAGTGTTCACTAAAGTCAACTAAACGATTCATGTTCCAATAGGAAACGCTCAAGGCATCTGAAATATTAAAGCGATAGTCAAAGGTTTGCAGCGAAGTTTCATTTTTAACGCCTTGGAGTGGTTGATATAAGAGGGTAGAGGCGATTGAGATAACACTTAATACGGCACCTAGGGTTAAGCCAAGGGTTAATATTAACGGGATACTTAAGCGCGGTAGTGAAAATACGCGTGTTATGCCTTGAATTAAAGCTTTTTTTAATAAACTCATACAAGCTCCGGCAATGTTTTTTCAGCGGGAGTATTTTCGTTAGCATCATTGTTTATGCTAGCGGCGGTATTAATTTCTGAAACAATTTGACCGTCGAGTAACTGAATTTGACGACTAGCACAACGAGAATAACGGCTATCATGGGTGACCATAACGATGGTGGAGCCATCTTTGTTAAGTTGGGCTAATAAGGACATCACCTGATCACCATTTTTACTGTCCAAGTTACCGGTGGGCTCATCGACTAAGATCAGGTCGGGCTTACCGACGAGCGCACGGGCAATGGCGATACGTTGTTGCTGACCACCCGAAAGCTGGTTCGGGCGATAGTGCTGCCGAGGTAACATATTGACATGGGTTAGTACTTCTTCTACCCGTTGTTTTATTTCTGCTTTTTTACAACCCCTGTGCTCTAACGGTAGTGCCACGTTTTCAAATACCGTTAAGCTATCGATTAAATTAAAAGACTGAAAAACATAACCAATATGCTCATTACGAATTTGCGTGCGTTGGTCTACTTTTAAACCCACAGTAGTAATGTTAGCCAGCTGATAATCACCTTCACTGGCCGAATCCATTAAGCCCATAATAGAGAGCAATGTTGATTTACCACAGCCAGAAGGGCCGGTAATGGCAACAAATTCGCCTTGGTTTATTGTTAAATTAACACCTTGTAAGGCATGGGTTTCTATTTGTTGGCTGTCGTAACGCTTGTGAATGTTTGCCATGGTAACTAGGTTTTTCATAGGATATCCTTTAATTTTTATCATTGTGACTGCGGAGATAGCTCACCGCTTACTTTCTGTTAATTTGGTTAATTTGGTTAATTCGTTAGTTATTTTTGTCTTTATTGATGCTGTTATTTAACTTACTACTCGGTGATGGTCACTTGTTGGAACTTGCGGTATTGCTGAGTATTACTACTGACTAACTGCTCGCCCGGCTGAAGCCCTGAAGTGATCACTAATTTATTTTTTGAAAGCTCGCCAAAGGTGACTTCTCTTTGTACTAATAAGTTGTTTTGTTCGCGGACAAAAACACTTTGCTTACTGCGCGGACGAAAGCCCGGTATTTGTGCTATGTAGCTAGCGTCTTGTTGATTTCGCACAAACACTTGTGCTGAAATGGATAAGGCTGGGCGGGCATTGGCAGTCAACGCTTCATCAATTTCCGCTTCTGCTAATACTGAGCCATTGCTGACCACACTTTCTATACGGGTGATATGCCCTTTGATGATGCCTTTTTGTGTATTTATCAGTACTGGCGCATCAATATCAATTTGATCGGCTTGGTTTTGCGGTAAACGTAAAATGACGATTAATTCTTCATCACTGCCAACTTTTGCGAGGGATTGACCTAATTGCACGCTTTGACCTAACTCAACCTCTAAAGTTTGCAGTGAGCCCTTAATGCCCGCTTTTACGTTCATATCATCAAGCTGCTGTTCAAGTAAATTCACTTGTGCTTGTTGTTGGGTAATCGTGATATCGCGCTGGGTTAACTGGTAGCCCTGCATTTCAATAAATTGTTTATATTTTTTCTTCTCAAAATCAAGCTTCCTACTTTCTTGTTTTACGGCTAGTTTCGCGCGTTGTAATTCAATTTTAGAGGAAACACCAAGATCCATTAAGTTTTTGTTTACCGATAGCTCAAGATCTGCTTTTTCAATTTCACCTTCTATGTCGGCGATCCGGCCTTGGTAATTTAATCGATCACTCTGTTGCTCATATTTAAAAGCCTCTCGTTGCGCTAATTGCTGAGCAAGCAAGCCATTAGCAGCGTTGACTTCTTGCACTAGTCTAGGATTGGTTAAGTGTAAAATGATGGTGTCAGCGCTAACTTTAGTGCCGGGGCGCACTAAAATTTCAGCGACTTTACCTAATGCGGGCGCCGTTAGTAAACGCTCTTTTGCGGAAGCGAATTCACCATAAGCATTCGCGTAAATATCTAAATTAGCTTGTATTACCGTTTGAAAGGTCAGCTGGCTTAACGGCACAGACTTGGTCGCTTTACCGCTAACACTATAACCCGCGTATGCAATAAATAAGGCAAAGCAGGCAATTGTTGTCCATTTCTTCCAAGGTTGTTTTTTTGCTAATGCTATTTTCATCACGATTCACTTTTGCTATGACTTAATGCTAAGTATAATGAAACAATCATGCCAACAGTTTATATATAGTAAATTCAGTGGATTAGTGTTTTTTTTGTTTTTGAAGCACTTAAATATGTTCGATTTTAAAAGAGGATGTTCGAAAGTGATGATCAAAAATGACCAGTGGGGTTTTCAAGGTCTGGTATGTTTTGAGGTAAGACATTGACTGAAGGCGTAATGATAAATCAATGCCAGCAAGCGCAACAGAACGGGTATTGTAGCGGATTAAAAGAAGAATATAACGGCTAGAACCTAGGCTCATCAATAAGACCAAGGCTTGATTGAACCACTTAGCCGTTTTTTCTAAGCACAACCTTTACCAATGTTTTTGTGTTCTACCGCCTTCAGCATATGATCGATAAACCTCTGACTTGCTAAACTAATGAAGCGTCTTGATGGGTAAACTAAATAACATTTACCGATATAAGGCTCTACATCTTCAAACAACACGACCAACTCACCTTGTTCAACATGTTTACGAACCACCTCTGTAGATAAAAACGCAATGCCACGGCCCGTTAAACTCGCTTCTAAACAGAGCTGGAAACTATTGAAACACAAGTTACCCTGTACCGTTACCATCATATCGTTACCTAAGGGAAGTTTATTGAAGATCCGGCCGTTAGGGTAACGAAATAATATAAAGTTATGCTTTTTTAAATCCTCTGGCAATAGTGGTATACCCGCTTTAGCAAGATAATCAGGGCTAGCGACAAAGTGCAACTCTTTACTTAAAATTTCTCGAGCCACCATCTCATTTTCATTAAACGAATCTTCTAACATAAAGGCGAGATCGATATTGTTACGGATCATATCCTTAGGCTCGGTGCTAACGATCAGCTCGACAGTCAGTTCAGGATTACGATCCATAAATTTGAAAATTTCATTGGCAATATCCAATAGATCTGGTGCAGAGAACAAAAGGATACGTAGGTGGCCGTCTATCTCGCCTTCAGTATCGGTGAGTTCTACCAAAGTCTGTTCAAGCTCGCCAAGAATTGACAACGTTTTAGTGTAAAAATGGCTACCCGAAGCCGTTAACATTATGGATCGGCTCTGACGATGAAATAACTTAACCTTAAGCTCATCTTCTAATGCTCGCAAACGGCGGCTCACGGTCGATTTAGGCAGGTTCAGTAGATCTGAAGCGCCAACTAAACTACCCGTCTCGACAATGCGATGGAACAACGATATATCTTCAGTTTTCATAACAATCTCCTGATAACTTTCACGCTAAAGTCTCTTTTAAATATGAGCTCTATTGTAATTAGTTTGATCAATCCCGTTAAATAGTCTCATTTTATGGAACTTATGATTCCACATATTCACATTTTATTCAAAATTAGTTACTGCTATCTTAGCTTGGTATTTATACATCAGATAACACATATGGGATCCCATTTATGAAGACCTTAACAAAAACACTCGTAGTCATCATGATCACAGGTATCTTAACTGGCTGTGATTCAGCAACCTTTGAAGTTGCTTTACAAATCATAAGACCGGTAAAGCTCATAGAGGTCACAGAGGTTAATGCCGCGGTTATTCGTAGCTTCCCTGCTAAAATAGCAGCCACTAAGCAAGCGGATTTAAGCTTTAGAGTATCGGGTCAGTTAATCGATTTTACGCTCGTTGAAGGGCAACAGGTTAAAAAAGGTTCGGTGTTGGCGAAATTGGATGACAGAGATGCTCGCAATACCTTACTTCATAGCGAGGCCAATCATGAACTTGCTAGTGCCAACTATAAGCGTATGGGTGAACTATTACGTCGCCAGTTGATCTCACCAGCAGATTTTGACCTCTCTAAGGCCGAACGAAAGTCAGCTGCTGCCATTCTGGCTAATGCCCGAGATCAATTGAGTTACACTAATATACTCGCACCCTATGACGGCACGGTAGCCAAGATCTTCATAGACAATTATCAAATGATTCAGGCAAACCAGTCAATTCTGATCTTACAAAAAGATCGCAATATTGATGTGGTGATCCAAGTACCTGAGTCTATGGCGAGTCAAGCAATCACATTTAATCCCCATGCTAAGTTTCAGCCTCAGGTACGCTTCAGCACTCAACCGGAGCAAGCCTACTCGGTAAAACTCAAAGAGCATGCAACTCAAGTCACCTCGGGCACTCAAAGTTATGAAGTGGTATTCACGCTAGCCAAACCGACTCAAATCAATATTCTTCCGGGTATGAGCGCCGAGTTGACCTTAGATCTTTCGATAGACTCTTCGTTAGAAAAAACGGTGATCCCTGTCAGTGCAGTAATGAAACGTGATATCGATGGTGAAAGTATCATTTGGATTTACCATGAAGACACGGGCAAGGTGATGCCACAAATTGTCACTTTAGGTCAAGTCACTACCGATGGCATAGAGATATTAACCGGCTTGAATAAAGGCGACCAACTTGTAGTCGCTGGTGTGCAATACCTTTCTGCCGAGCAAAAAGTTAAACCTCTTTACTGGCAACGCGGCGTATAACCCCTTGCTCAATTTTTATCTTTACTCTTTCGTTTGCAAGGATTATCAACCGTGAATTTCGCACAATACGCTATAGAACATAAAGTCGTAAGCTGGATGTTTGCCATCTTATTATTCGTAGGTGGCAGTATCTCCTTTTTGGGATTAGGTCAGCTCGAATTTCCCGAGTTTACCATCAAGCAAGCACTCGTTATCACCGCCTACCCGGGCGCATCACCAGAACAGGTTGAAGAGGAGGTAACACTTCCCCTAGAAGATGCCCTGCAGCAACTCGATGCTATCAAGCATATCACCTCGATTAACAGTGCCGGCCTTTCTCAAATAGAGATAGAAGTCCACGATCACTATGGCTCAAAGGAATTACCGCAGGTTTGGGACGAGGTACGCCGTAAAATAAATGATAAACTCGGTGAACTGCCTCCAGGGGTTTTGACCCCGTCAGTGATAGATGATTTCGGTGATGTCTATGGCATTTTACTCAACGTCTCAGGCGATGGTTACACTCACCGTGAGTTGCAAAACTATACCGATTTTCTCAGGCGAGAACTCATGCTAGTCGAGGGTGTAAAAAAAGTCACCATTGCGGGCCAAATTACCGAGCAAGTTGTGGTCGAGATATCTCAACAAAAACTCAATGCGTTAGGTTTGGATCAGGACTATATTTATAGCCTGATCAATAGTCAAAACGTGGTTTCCAACGCCGGCAGTGTTCTGGTCGGCAAAAGTCGCATTCGTATCCATCCCACCGGTGAATTTAATCAGGTGGAGCAAATGGCGCATCTGTTAATCAGCGCGCCAGGCAGTACCAAATTGCTCTATCTGGGTGATATAGCCCAGATATATAAAGAAAATACTGAAACGCCTAAAAATATTTACCACAGCAATGGCGAATCAACCTTGTCGGTAGGTATCTCATTTTCCAGCGGTGTCAACGTTGTCGATATCGGTGCTGCCATCAATAAAAGGCTAGTTGAACTCGATAATGAGCGCCCTATAGGGATACAACTCAACACCGTTTACGATCAAAGCCAAGTGGTAGATCATACCATCTCAGGTTTCTTAATTAATCTGGTTGCATCGGTAGCTATAGTGATCGTTGTGCTCTTGATATTTATGGGCGTGCGCGCGGGACTACTGATGGGCTTGGTACTGCTATTGAGTATATTAGGTACTTTTATCATGATGAAGGTACTCAATATCGAGTTGCAGATCATCTCACTAGGTGCGCTAATCATCGCTTTGGGTATGCTCGTCGATAATGCCATCGTGGTGACTGAAGGCATACTCATAGGCATCAAGCGTGGTCATAGTCGACTAGAAACCGCTAAAAAAGTGGTGTCACAGACGCAATGGCCGTTACTGGGTGCCACTGTCATCGCCATTCTAGCCTTCGCGCCCATTGGCTTGTCAGACAACAGCTCTGGGGAGTTTTGTGTCTCGTTATTTCAGGTATTAATGATCTCGCTGTTTATTAGTTGGATCACTGCCATGACTTTAACCCCCTTTTTCTGCTACTTGTTGTTTAAGGATGGCAAAATCAGCAGTGATGATGATGATGATGACCCTTACAAGGGATTCATATTCCAGTTTTATCGTATGTGCTTAAATTTTGTGATGCGTTTTCGTGCCGCCACCTTGCTTGTCGTTATTACCGCACTATTCATCTCGATAATGGGGTTCGGCTATGTGAAAAATGTCTTCTTTCCAGCCTCAAGTACACCGATGTTCTTTGTGGATGTGTGGATGCCAGAAGGCACCGACATTAAGGCAACTGAGCGACTAGTTAGCCGCATAGAGAAAGATCTGCTCGCCCAGCAAGAACGCGATAATATCGGTCTTGTTAACCTCACTAGCGTTGTTGGTCAAGGCGCGCAACGATTTATACTCTCCTATGCCCCGGAGAAAGCTTACCATTCCTACGCTCAGCTACTGATAAAGATGACAGATCTTGTCAGCCTCAATAAATACATGCGCACATTAGAGCAGGAGTTAAGCCTCAAATATCCTGAAGCTGAGTATCGTTTCAAATATATGGAGAATGGTCCCAGTGCTGCGGCTAAGATAGAAGCTCGCTTCTACGGTGAAGATCCGGTGGTACTTCGTCAGCTTGCTATCCAAGCCAAGGCGATCTTAATTGCTGAGCCGACGGCCGTCAGTGTGAGACATAGCTGGCGTAATCAGGTAACGTTGATCCGCCCACAATTAGCACAAGCTCAAGCGCGTGAAACGGGGATAAGTAAACAAGATCTCGACAATGCCTTGTTGGTTAACTTCAGTGGTAAGCAAATTGGTACCTATCGTGAAAACAGTCATTTGATGCCTATCATAGCGAGGGCTCCAGCCGAGGAGCGTCACGATGCCAACAGTCTGTGGAAACTTCAAGTCTGGAGCTCAGAAAATAACGTCTTCGTTCCCGCGACTCAGCTTGTCTCAGAGTTCAGTACCGAATGGGAGAACCCGCTTATTATGCGTCGTGATAGGAAACGTATGCTAGCCGTATATGCCGACCCGATCAACGGCACTGATGAAACGGCCAATTCAGTATTTAAAAAAATCAGAGCTGACATAGAAGCCATCCCACTTCCAAGTGGTTATGAATTTGAATGGGGCGGTGAGTACGAGAAGGCAGGATTGGCCAAGGCTTCGGTATTTAGCTCAATACCTATGGGGTATTTGGCCATGTTTCTCATCACTGTATTGCTGTTTAACTCGGTACGTCAGCCTCTGATTATCTGGTTTACCGTGCCATTAGCCTTGATCGGTGTGGTGTCTGGTCTATTAATATTCGATGCTCCCTTCAGCTTTATGGCGTTACTTGGCTTGCTCAGCTTGACTGGTATGATCATCAAGAATGGCATCGTACTGGTAGATCAGATAAATCTGGAACTGAGTGAAGGTAAGGAAGCCTATCAAGCAGTATTTGATTCGTCTGTAAGCAGAGTAAGACCCGTGTTGATGGCAGCGGTCACGACGATGCTGGGAATGGTTCCGTTGCTCTCGGATGTTTTTTTTAGCTCCATGGCAATCACCATTATCTTCGGCCTAGGTTTAGCCTCTGTGCTGACGCTCCTTGTCTTGCCTGTTACTTATACGCTGGTGTTTCGCATTTCTTATCCTAAGCAAGGTAAACAGACAACAGGGAAAATCACTTAGAAGCATACGGACGACATTTAGCTAAGAGCATAGGCATAAACATAAAAAATTTAGCTGCCTATGTTTTGTTTCCTAAATTCGGATAATAAGTCATATAAATAAGTCATTAGTTATCAAAACATTAATTTATTCACTTTACTATTTCATCTCGTTTTGTTGACTAAGGTCAATTTTATGATTAACATCCTCTCTCGATAATTCTCACTTTCAGGGTATGTATCCTACGGATGAAAAATACTTGGCTTAGCTTTTTACTCATACTATCGATTGCATTGCAGTCGTTTGTTGCTGTGGCTAATTCAGATGAAAATCATCAAGTAGATATCCAACATATCCAAACAGAACATTCTCATGACGTCGATAATATCGAATATTTCGATGGCGCTTCTGAAGAAGAGCATAATATCGAAGACTGTCACCATTGTGGTCACTGTCAAGGTTCACACACTCAGTGGTTCACCAATAACAAAACCTCTATCACACCCCTTAAATTTTTAATCACTAATCAATATCTTTATTTTAATCCTCTAGATAAAGGCTTCATCGAAGAACTCATTCGCCCCCCTATCGCTTAATTTTAAATAAATTATTCACAACAGATGCCATGCTTAATGAAAGTTTTGATACCCCTTTGTTGTGTCCTTTTATCCTGATCACCTTCATCGCTCTTTATTTTAAAAAGCATTGAAATAAAGGTTATCGTTATAAATAATTTGGAAATTATGATGAAAAATACCCTAGGTAAAAAAATACAATTAATGATAGTGAGCGGCTTGTTTTGCGGCTTAACGGCATGGTCTGCAACAGTTTTGGCTAATATGAATACAGCTAAAGAACATCACCATGATGAAAAAACTGATATACGAACGATCGATGATGGACATGATCACGCCGATGAAAAAGAAAATGATAGTGGGGAGCATGAAGAAGGTATTCGTTTTAGCCCTGAAAAAATGGCATTGGCGAATATAAAAGTGTCGACGTTGACGGCAAAAGTTTTCGCCAAAAGTGTTTATGCGCCAGGAGAAATAAAAGCAAATGGTTATACCAGTTATATTGTTTCACCACGAATAGAGTCGGTAGTGGTTAGCCGCCATGCGGCGTTAGGAGAGCATGTTGAAAAAGGACAACCTTTAGTTACTTTATTTAGTAAATCTATGGCGGATGCGCAAGCTAATTATCGGGTTGCTTATAGTGAATGGCAACGGGTAAAAAACATGACTAAAGGTACGGTGAGTGAAAGTCAGCTGCTAAGAAGTGAAACTGACTTTACCGTTGGCTTTGCCCGCTTAATTGCCTTTGGTTTAACGCAACAAGCCATCACAGAAATTGTTGCCAATAATTCATCAAATTTAGGCGAGTATACCTTGATCGCCAAACGTTCTGGTGCGGTATTAAGTGATGATTTTTCACAAGGACAGCACCTTGCACCAGGCGAGAAAATTATGGTCTTGGCAAATGAAGAAAACTTATGGGTGGAAGCACGTGTTTCACCTAACAAGAAATTGAATCTACCCGTAGGAACATTAGCTAATATTGAATTTGGTGAACAGTGGTATGAAGCAAAGGTGATCCAAGAAGCACACACGATAGATCCAAGTACCCGTACCCGCATTGTGCGTTTATCGGTAAAAAATCAGGATGACAATTTACATGCGGGTATGTTTGTTAATGTTAACTTTCTATTTGATACTGAAACAGCCGTTATGGCGGTACCCGAAACGGCATTGATGCGAAATGTTGATGGTGACTGGATCATTTTTGTTGAAGATCATCCGGGTGAATTTGAGGCAGTAAAAATTGAATTGGGCCAACCCTTAGGACGTTATCGTCAAATTTTCGGTATTGCGCCTAATACAAGAGTGGTTACTAAAGGGGCATTTTTTGTTGCTTCAGAGATTGCTAAAGGCGGATTTAATCCGCACAACCACTAGTAGGAGAATGCAAAATGTTTAATAAAATGATTGACTGGTCAATCAATAATCGCCTATTGGTGATCATCGCACTGTTCGCCACTATGGCAGGTGCTTTGATCGCGATCCCTAAACTAAATTTGGATGCTTTTCCTGATGTCACCAACGTTCAAGTGGCAATAAATACTGAAGCCCCTGGTTTAGCCGCAGTAGAAGTTGAGCAATTAATAACGTATCCCATTGAAGCCGTTATGTATGCTTTGCCTGATGTTGAGCAAGTGCGTTCTATTTCAAAAACGGGGTTGTCAAGCGTTACGGTTGTGTTTAAAGAAGGTACTGATATTTATTTTGCTCGCCAACTGGTTTTTGAACGATTGCAAGCGGCTCAAGCATTAATTCCTGACGGTGTAGGAACACCTGCAATGGGACCTAATACTTCGGGCTTAGGGCAAGTTTATCAGTATTTATTAATTGCTGACAAGGACTCGGGTTATGACTCAATGACCTTGAGAAGTCTCAATGATTGGATCGTTAAACTCTTAGTGATGCCTGTTGACGGTGTCACGGATGTTTTGTCTTTTGGCGGTAATGTTAGGCAGTATCAAGTCAATATCGAACCGAATAAATTGCTTTCATATGAATTAAGCCAAGACGATATCGTTTCTGCATTGGAGAATAACAATACCAACGTGGGTGGTTGGTATATGAATCGTGGGCAGGAGCAGTTAGTTATTCGGGGTACAGGTTGGTTCAATAGTGGCGAAGCGGGTTTAGCTGATATTAGGCAAGTCCCCGTTAAAACGGTTGCAGGTACCGTAGTAACTATTGAAGATGTTGCCAACGTTTCACTGGGGAGTGAAATTCGTCAAGGTGCCGTTACTATGACGCGTAGAGATGCACAGGGCGAGATTGAAAAACTAGGTGAAGTTGTTTCAGGTATTGTATTAAAGCGTATGGGCGCAAATACCAAAGCGACCATTGATGGTATCAGTGCGCGCATTCCGTTGATCAACCAAGCATTACCTGAAGGGGTACGTTTTGAACCTTTCTATGATCAAGCAGATTTAATTACTAAAGCGGTTGATACCGTGGTTGAATCGTTAGCCTTAGCCTTTATTTTTATCGCGATTGTGTTAGCACTCTTTTTAATGAACTTACGTGCTACGTTTTTAGTGTTAATTTCTATTCCAATTTCCATTGGGATTGCGTTAATGGTGATGTCTTGGATGGGATTATCCGCTAACTTAATGTCTTTAGGCGGCATTGCCGTGGCGATAGGTATGTTAGTTGATGGCTCCGTCGTTATGGTTGAAAACATGTTTAAGCATTTAAATCGACCAGATCCTACACATTATAGCCATGCCCAGGAGAGAAGTTCAGGCACAGAGGCAGCATCCCATACGTTTGATCCTCATTCAGTAGAAAACGATATATCGGGTATACCACTACGACTAAAAGAAGCAGGTAAAGAAGTTGCTCGCCCCGTATTTTTTGCTGCGGCCATTATTCTTGTGGTCTTCATGCCATTGTTCAGTTTTGAAGGTGTTGAAGCTAAGCTTTTCCAACCCATGGCAATCAGTATTGTTTTAGCCGTTATTTCTGCTATTTTAGTGGCTTTATTGGTTGTGCCAGCCTTAGCAACCTTTATGTTTAAAAAAGGTATTCAAGAAAAAGAAAGTTTTATTTTAAAACCATTAGATAAGTGGTATCGAAAAAGTCTTAAAACGGCAATGAAGCACACTAAATTAGTCATTACAGTGTCATTATTTATGGTTATCGGAGCGGTTGCTTTGGTTCCGCAAATAGGCACCGAGTTTGTGCCTGAATTGGAAGAAGGAACAATCAATATTCGCGTGACACTGGCTCCTTCGTCAAGTTTGGAAACCGCATTATTGGTGGCACCCATTCTGGAAGAAAAACTCATGGAGTTTCCTGAAGTAGAATACGCCTTAAGTCGTATTGGTCGTGCTGAAATCGGCGGCGATCCTGAACCCGTTAACAATATTGAAATATATATCGGTTTAAAGCCTGTTTCAGAGTGGACGAGTGCCAAAAACCGTTATGATCTTCAAGGCTTAATGGAAGAGAAACTAGAACAATTCCCTGGCTTATTGCTTAACTTTTCACAGCCCATTGCCACCCGTGTTGACGAATTACTTTCTGGGGTTAAAGCTCAACTTGCTATTAAGTTGTTTGGCCCAGAGTTAGCTGTGTTAGCAAAAAAAGGGCAAGAACTTGAAGCCGTTATTAAGCAAGTTGAGGGGGCTACCAATGTTGCCTTAGAGCAAATTTCTGGTGAAGCACAATTGGTGATCAAACCCAAAAGACAGCAACTTTCTCGCTTTGGTTTGTCGGTTGGTGATGTCATGGCGCTAGTTAAAGATGGCATTGGTGGTGTCAGTGCAGGACAGATAATTAATGGTAATGAGCGTTATGATATCTATGTTCGTATTGAAGATAAATATCGCAAAAATCAAGAAACAATAGCAGACTTAAGGATACAGTCTCCCACAGGCGCTTGGGTACGTTTAGGTGATATTGCTACGGTTACCTTTGAATCTGGCCCACCACAAGTTCGCCGTGATGATGTACAACGACGAGTGGTTATTCAGGCGAATGTTCAAGGCCGAGACATGGGCAGTGTTGTTGCCGATATTCGTAAAGCCATTGACAGTAAAGTTGATTTACCGACGGGTTATTCTGTAGTCATTGGCGGGCAATTTGAAAATCAACAACGAGCACAGCAAAGGCTCATGGTCGTTGTCCCATTGTCGCTTGCGCTAATTGCCTTATTACTTTATTTCGCTTTTGGCTCTGTTGGTCAAGCCCTGTTGATATTAGTTAATGTGCCACTGGCCATCATTGGCGGTGTTTTTTCACTTTATATCTCAGGACAATACCTATCAGTACCTAGCTCTGTTGGCTTTATCACCTTATTTGGTGTTGCGGTACTCAATGGTGTGGTGATGGTAGAAAGTATCAATCAGCTTGTTAAAGATGGCCTTGAAACATCGAAAGCTGTGTTTGATGGCGCAGTCTCACGTTTACGCCCAGTATTAATGACCGCTATTACTTCTGCGCTTGGTCTGATCCCCATGCTGATGTCAAATGGCGTTGGTGCTGAAATTCAACGACCCCTTGCCAGTGTCATTGTTGGCGGCTTGGTGACAGCGACCTTGTTAACTCTTTTTGTTCTCCCTGTTTTATATAGTTGGTTTTCTCAGGCGAAAATTAAGGAGCTTAGTGAATAATTGACGAGGTCTTTTGATAGGACTATTCGACATAAGTATTCGACATAAGAAAGTGATCGCTAAACGGAAAATAAGGGTTGGCTATAATCGCAAAGCGATGGCCAACTGTTATTTTTCCATTTAGTCATTTTTTGACGCCTATTCTTATTGGTTCGCACTCAATATAGCCACCCCGTGCGGAATGATACACCGACAATAACAAACATTATTGAAAAAATGGTAACGGGTATAATGCGCCAAGCCATCACTTTGAGAGTGCTCGGCGAAAGGTTTGGTATGACACGTAACCTAGCATCGATAGCAAAGCCAAGCGTTAAAGTAAGCAAAGCTAATTTTGCCATGATTGCCTGAGAAACAGGGTTAGATATATCAAACCATTGACTGAAATCTGGCACCATACGATAAGCCAACATTAAGCCTGTTATCACTTGAATGATCAGTGCGGGCATGCCAATTTTCTCATATACAGACTCAAAACTAAGCAGTGCTTCAGGTGAACGGTCTCTCAGTACTTTGGGTAACACAACGACAGAAAGCACAATATGTCCCCCTGTCCATATTGTTGCTGCGAGAATGTGGAGTAGTAAAAGTAAACCGTACATATTGACCTCTTGCGCCATAACGAGCGGGTAAAATAACGCGTTTGTTATAAACCCTTCCTAAAATAGGGGGTTAACTATATCGATTTAATCGTCTAGAGTGCAATACCGAAATACAACTATTTAGCGGAATTGGCTAAATTAGTATTCTACCGCCTCAATGCCTTGCTAAGCGGCTATAAATCGTGAGGAACGAGCCAAAGTCAACAATTATTCGTCTGTTTGAGTAACTTGTTCGGCATAGCTATTTTGACATTTTTTCGTATATTGCGATAAGACCAATTACACTAAGTTTTCCCCACTCAGCGAGATTTAAAAAGCTTAGAGGCAGGGCATTGATTGAAGAGAATGGTTATTCAGGAGAATATGCTCATGCATTCTCTAAGAAGCTAGCTCCTTGTAGCGTCCTTGTCGAAATTAATAACGTAGCATGTAAGCCTTTTAAACTCGCCTTTTGGGCGTTTGTCAGTACTTCGATAATTGCACAAAATTCCTTTAATATAGAGTCATATAAAAAAAACTCTTTTATTTTCAAAGCGCTGACAAGCTCTGAGTGGGAACTCATTTAATGGAAATGGTATTAGCTCCTTTTTTGTGGTGCTATCATGATTTCATTTTAAATAAAACCAACCCATTTTCAATGTTCATTGGTATAGTAGACTCAGTATTTTTAACTAGATAGATGAACAATATGGCAGATTACTACCTGCATAGTATAAATGCACAAGGGGCATTGAAGGCCATCGACAAAGGTCTGTCCTGCGTCAATATTTCGGTTGACCTGAATATTTCACAGCGAGACTTTTCTTTAAGCGAGCAGTGCTTAATACTTGATGAAGAAAATCGACTCGGTATTGATGATCTAAAAAAAATCATTAAGAAAACAAAGCGAATTTATCTGTGTCGTGATGGCGAAATGGCTCCTCTTGAAGACCGCAGTGTTGGTTATTACAAGCTTGTTCCCACAGCGGGCGCTCCCTTGTTAGAAATTAGTGGCGTAAAAATGCACATATCCAAGGGAACTGATCCCTTTACTAGTGCCTCTGAAATGGCTCAGCAAGCGGTGCGCAAGGGTGACAATGTACTGGATTGCTGTAGCGGACTAGGTTATGCGGCCATTGCTGCTCACCGACTAGGCGCAAGCGAAGTGCTCAGTATTGAGTTGAGTCGGGAGGTTATGGGATTGCGTGCACTCAACCCTTGGTCAAAGGATTTAGAGAAGGAGGGGATAGTGCAACGTCAAGGCAGTAGTTTTGAACTAATCGCTACAATGCCTACCGCGTCATTCGATTCAGTTATTCATGATCCACCACGTTTTTCCTTGGCGGGAGAGCTTTATAGTGAAGCGTTTTATCGGCAGATTTTTCGGGTACTGCGCCGAGACGGTCGGCTTTTTCATTATACTGGCAATCCTCATGTCGTAAAAAAGGGCAGTAGCTTTGTCGACGGTGTTATCCAGCGTCTAAAAGCCGCTGGCTTTAAGCGCGTGGTAAAGGTTGAACACTTGATGGGTGTTAGCGCGCAAAAGTCATGATATCAAGGCGGTGACAAGTATTTAAATCCTAAATTTGGATAATAAGTACATGTCATTGCCACCTATCCTAGCTCACGTTGACTTATATTCAGGGTAATCTGTTAGCCCTTTTTCATCACCGCCAAAGAGAGTCTCTGCTTGGTGTTCCGCTAAGGGATAACCTTGTTTAATACGATTAGGTAGATCAGGATTTGCCACAAATGGTCGGCCAAAAGCAATCATATCAGCTAAGCCATCATGAAGAGCTTGCTCGGCACTGCGCGCATTATAGCGCCCAGCATAAATGAGTACGCCACTAAAGGTTGCACGGATGGTTTGTCGAAATGATAACGGTGTTTCAGGTGCATCATCCCAATCTACTTCTGCAATATGAAGGTAAGCGATATTATGTTTATTGAGTAGAGCCGCTGCCGCTGTGTATGTTGCTACGGGAGTCGTATCAATCGTACCGTTTAACGAAGTAAAAGGTGCAAGGCGTACACCAACACGCTCAGCGCCTATTGCGGCAACCAAGGCAGTAACCACCTCATCTAAAAAGCGTAGACGATTTTCAATAACACCACCATATTCATCAGTGCGTTGGTTGGCTTGTGAATCAATAAACTGATTAATTAAGTAACCATTAGCCCCATGTAACTCAATACCGTCAAAGCCAGCGGTAATGGCATTAAGCGCGGCTTGACGGAACTCTTCAATCACACTGTTTATATCTGCTTTAGTCATTGCACGTGGCATCACCACATCAACAAAGCCAGGTGCTTTAGTACCATTATCAATAAATACTTTGACATTTTCCGCTTTCAAGGGCGAAGAAGAAATAGGCTGTACTCCACCCGTATTGTCAGGGTGAGTAACACGGCCAACGTGCCAAAGTTGTGCAAAGATAACGCCCCCTTTAGCGTGTACAGCATCGGTTACTTTTTTCCAGCCAGAAATTTGCTCTGGCGAATAGATACCCGGTGTCCAAGCATAACCTTGGCCGAGTGGTGATATTTGTGTACCCTCAGCTATGATCAGCCCTGCAGATGCCCGCTGGGCATAATATTTAGCCATCATTGTATTGGCTAAATTACCCGGTTGGCTGGCACGAGAGCGTGTCATTGGTGGCATAACGATACGATTTTTAAGCGCTTTTTTGCCAAGTTGTATTGGTTGAAATAAGGCGTTTTTCATGTTGATTATTCCTTGAATAATAAGTTATACCAGTTTCATTAAATTAGTTCCCACTCAGAGCTTATCAGTGCTTTGAGAATAAAGTGAATTTTTTTGTGTATAGTCACTCTATATTAAAGGAATTCTGTGCGATTATTAAGCCTTTATTATTTAACTAATGTCCATAAAAAAGCCCGGTCAAAGACGGGGCAAATATAAAGGGGAAACATGAGATCGCTTAACTTATGAGTCAGTACTCAATAAACTGTTTCCGTTAATCACTATCTTCCTCGGCTTTAATGCCTCTGGAATTTCTCTTTCTAAATCAACGTTAAGCATGCCATTTTTCATAAAAGCACCAATAACCTTGATATGCTCACCTAATTGAAATTTACGTTCAAAATTTCGCTCTGCAATGCCTTGATGTAGAAATTGGCGAGGGCTTTGACTT
>JBAHZW010000107.1:0-9671 GCA_037132835.1 Colwellia sp.
TTTCGGAAAACAAAAAGCCCCGACTCTTTCGAATCAGGGCTTTCATATAATGGTACCGCAAGACGGACTTGAACCGTCACTTCTTTCGAAACCGGATTTTGAATCCGGCGTGTCTACCAATTCCACCACTGCGGCAAAGGAATTCAAGCTGTTTAAGCTTTGCAAAGTTTTCTGAATCGTTCCAAATAACTTTGCAAAACTTTGCAAGTAAATTGCGGTAATGATGTTACCACTATAAGCTTGCTTTTCAAATACTTATCAAACCTCACATCGAAGACGCTGTGCTTTTTGAATCCGGCGTGTCTACCAATTCCACCACTGCGGCAAAGGACTGTAGCAATTTTTGCAATTTGCAAAGAAATCATTTTTCACTTTAAAAATTGATTTCTTTACAAACTTTTTATTTTGATTTTTTATTTTGAAATATAACCAGTATTCTTAAGTATCCATTCAGTGACTCTAAAAAAACATAATTCATTTCATTATTGCTTTAGCGATAAGCTAAAGCGGTTGGCATTATACGAAACCTAGCTAAGTAAGCAACCAGTTTTTCACCTGCCAGCTTTATATAACGCTAAGTGCGGTATATTTGTTCAATTTTTCTTTATCCCCCTGTAGGGCGAAGATAAAGAGATTAAGTTGGTTGCGTGCTTTCCCTCTCAGCGTGCATTAACAACCTTAGCAACAAGACCTTGATTGCAGGTAGTATATACCTACTACTTATTCAAAGTCAGGACTTTAGTGGGATTACTGGGATTGATAACAACGCAGCTATGGTGTATTTTAACTCGCACAAATGAGCCATAACCTAGTGAAATTACTTGGTATCGGCTAAATGGCCAACATTATTTCCCGCCTTTTGCGGGAAAATTCAAAACAAAGAAGATAAAATGACTAACACACTCCCTAATCAAACTTCCGAAACGTTTCCTCGGGCAGGATTTATACGCCGTTTTGGCTCATGGGTTTATGATTTTCTTATCGCTTTTTCAGTCTATATGACCGCTGGCGCTATAAGTTTTTTACTCATGTATCTTGGCTATTATTTTGGTCTTTTTGATATGCAAGGTGAACTGCATTTTTCCGATACCATTGCCAATACCGCTTGGTTAAAGTGGCCCAATGAATTTTGGAAAATGGCTTGGGTGGGATTTTTCTTTGTTTTCTTCTGGACTAAAAATGGCCAAACTCTGGGCATGAAAGCTTGGCGTTTGCGTGTACAAAATATTGATGGTTCATTAATAAGTAAAACTACGGCAATAAAACGATTAGTACCAACACTCTTCGGTTTAGGTAATATCACCGTTATTTTTGATAGGAAAAACAAACTTAGCCTACAAGACAGATTAACAACAACCGAGGTGGTGGTGCTATCCCTTGCAGCAAACCGAGGACGCTTGTAGCCTAAGCGACTAGTTTAAGGCACAGTGGCCTGATATCAACCACTTTAGCTAACGGATCTAAAGTGGCTACGTGGGTTTTTTGCTCATAATATACCAAGCACCGCCAACAAAGCATAAACTTGGCACTGTCGCGCCCAACACGGGGGGTAATTGATAGACCAAACTCAAAGAGCCTAAGATTTCATTACTGATAAAGAAGAGGATACCCGTAAATACTCCCATCATAATGCGCGCCCCCATAGAAACAGATCGCAAGGGTCCAAAAATAAAAGACAGTGCCACTAGCAACATTACCGCAACCGTAAAGGGTTGCATTATTTTTCGCCAAAAAGCTAACTGGTAACGGCTAGAGTCTTGCTCATTGGCCTCTAAATAATCTAAATAATCCACCAAGCCACTTAAAGAAAGCGATTCTGGCGTAACGGTTACCACACCAAGCTTTTTAGGTGTTAATGATGATTGCCAAACTTTTTGGTCATACTTTTTCAAAGTGATTTCGTAATCTTTTAATATAAACTCTTCAACATCCTTGAGTAACCATACGTTTTCTTGATAAATGGCACTTTTTGCCGTAAGCCAATTATCAATTTTCAACTCTTCATTAAAGCCATATATCTGTATTTTCTTTAACTGACCTCTATCCAATACTTCACCAATATTAACAAAATAGTCACCATCTTTGGCCCATACACCACTCTTAGCAGAGATTAAACTGCCACCTGAAATAGCTTGAGCGCGAATTTGACGTGCTTTCTCCTCACCGCTTGGCGCCAACCATTCACCGATGGCCATACTAATAAGAATCAATAACATAGCCGTTTTCATGACCGATTTAATAATATCTAATCGAGATAGACCTGCGGCTTGCATCACCACTAGCTCACTATTACTGGCTAACATGCCTATGCCAACCAAACCGCCAATTAATGCCGACATAGGGAAAAAAATCTCTACATCACGCGGTATCGCATAAAGTACATATAAAGCGGCATGCGCTAAATCGTAATCGCCTCGACCAATAGCGCGCATTTGTTCAACAAACTTAATAATGCCGCTAACACAGACAAATACCGTCAGTGTGATAAAGGTTGTAGAGGCGATAACTCGACCAATATAAAAATCAAGAATGCGCATTAACTTTCCTTTGCCTGATTAACTTTATGAGCCGACTTACGCTTAAAGCTCGGTAATTTTGCTTTGATAAATCGGCCACTGCTTCGCTCTTTCATTAGTAACATGAACCCTATGAATAAAGCGCCAGCATGAACTGGCCATAAGCCAATCACACTCGGTATGGCATTTTTTTCTATCGCTGACTTCATTGACGTTAACAATAACAAGTAACTTAAAAACAGCATTAACGCGGGAAACAATTTACCAAACTTGCCCTGCCTAGGATTAACCACACTTAAAGGCACCGCAATAAAGATGAGAATAAGACAAAGTAAAGGGAAGGCAATGCGCCATTGAATAGTTGCGCTATAAGCTGAGGATAAATTAGGGGGTATATCGCTAAATAACTCTAAGGTTGGCAGTGCGCTTAGTTTTCTATGTCTACGTTCTATTTCTTGATCTTTAATTTGAATATAATACTTATCAAAAGCAACTGACTGAAGATCACCACTCTTAATGTCTCGGTGATAACGTATACCATCACCTAAGACTAATTGCTGAGAGCCATGCTCGTCTTCAAAGACTCTACCCGTTTTAGCGTAGACTAGACTGTAGTTAAGAATGCTGGTTTCAGGATAATTACCTTTAGGTAACTGAGCGACAAAAACTTTATTAAAATGATTGTTTTCTCGGTCTTTATCATGAATAAAGACCACTGCATCTTGATTTCCCGTTTTCTGAAATCGGCCGGGAACTAAAGCACTGAGACCAGAATCGGCGGCAAGTTGCTCTTTGACTTGGTCTTGATATTCCGCAGCAAGCGGAGCCAGATATAGCGTAAATATTCCGGTAAGAATAGCGGTAATCACTGCCAGCACTAATGTTACTCGTACAACATACCATTCACTGACACCACAAGCGTGCAGTACAGTCATTTCACTGTCCGCATAAATGCGTCCGTAGGCAAGTAATACCCCTAGGAATAAACTGAGGGGTAAAATAAAGCCGGCAAGATCGGGTATTTTCAACACAATAAAAGTCATGACTAATTGTCCAGGTATACCGCCTTCGGAAGCATCACCTAGCACTCGAACAAATTTCTGACTAATAAAAATAGTCATTAAAATAAGAAAAACGGCTAATTGTGTTTTAGCCACTTCCTTTAATAAATAATGAAAAATGATCACAAAAAGATCCCGTAAAAACTTAGTTTTTTTCTGATATAATGGCAAATATTAAGTAAACTTGTCGTTTTCATAAGTAAACTATATAGTCTCTAACTAACTAATATTGATGAGTGCTACGGTAATTATAGCCCTTAGCGATATCAATTGAATAGCCAAGAGTGCTATTTTTTACTTATTTTAGCAAGTTATACTAAGCAGGCTAACTAAATCCCCCTTATTTAATAGTAAAAGGAAATGTCATGGAGTTCAGTGTAAAAAGCGGCAGCCCAGAAAAACAACGTAGCGCTTGTATTGTTGTTGGTGTTTTTGAACCACGCAGACTTAGCAGCACAGCCGAACAGCTTGACGAAATTAGCGAAGGCTATATCAGTAATCTTTTACGCAAAGGCGATTTAGAAGGGAAATCAGGACAGATGTTATTATTGCATCATGTACCAAATATTTTAAGTGAGCGTGTTTTGTTAGTGGGGTGCGGAAAAGAACGTGAGCTTGATGAACGTCAATACCGCCAAATAATAACCAAAACAATTAATACCTTAAATGAAACGGGTTCTATGGAAGCGGTATGTTTCTTATCTGAACTGCATGTTAAAGGCCGTGATATTTATTGGAAAGTTCGCCAAGCAGTAGAAGCAGCTCAAGATGGTTTATACAGTTTTGATAGCTTGAAAACCCGTAAAGCTGAGCCTCGCCGCCCTTTACGTAAAATCATTTTTAATGTGCCAACGCGCCGTGAACTTCCTATTGGTGAGCGGGCCGTGAACCATGCATTAGCCATTGCTGAAGGTGTTACTACCTGTAAAAATGTTGCTAACATGCCACCAAACATTTGTAATCCAGCCTACCTTGCCGAACAAGCCAAGATTCTTGAAAATGATTATGAAAATGTTACCACCACCATTGTAGACGAAAAAGAAATGGCAGAGCTAGGTATGGGCTCATATCTGGCTGTAGGTCGAGGTTCAGTAAATGAATCCTTAATGAGTATCATTAAATACGACGGTGCAAATGATGATTCAAAACCACTCGTTTTAGTCGGTAAAGGACTAACTTTTGACAGTGGTGGCATTTCATTAAAACCCGGCCTTGGCATGGATGAAATGAAATATGATATGGGTGGTGCTGCGGGAGTATTAGGTACTATGCATGCACTTGCCGAACTTAATTTACCAATCAATGTTATTGGCATTTTAGCCGGCTGTGAAAATATGCCCAGTAGTAATGCTTATCGCCCCGGCGACATATTAACGACGATGTCGGGTCAAACGGTTGAAGTACTTAATACCGATGCCGAAGGCCGCTTAGTCTTATGTGACGCACTGACTTACGTTGAGCGTTTTGAACCTGAAACAGTTATTGATGTAGCGACTTTAACTGGTGCTTGTGTCGTTGCTTTAGGTGCACACGCAACGGCTCTTTTGAGTAGTCACAACCCCCTTGCTCACGAGTTATTAAATGCTTCCGAACAAAGTGGAGATAGAGCTTGGCGTATGCCGTTATGGGACGATTATCAAAACCAACTTGACAGCCCTTTTGCTGATTTTACCAATTTAGGTGGTAAAGAAGCGGGTACAATCACCGCAGCCTGCTTTTTATCACGTTTTACCAAGAAATATAATTGGGCTCATTTAGATATCGCAGGTACCGCATGGCGCAGTGGTAAAAACAAAGGTTCAACAGGTCGCCCCGTCAGTATGTTAACGCAATTTTTACTGAACCGTTCCAATCAGGAACAAGGCGAGTAAACTATTCCCTTGTTAGGAAACTAGCAAGGTTTAGTGCTTTACTTTGGCGAACAGAATTAGGCGAATAAAATGCAAACCCAAGTCATGTTTTATCTACTTAATGACGATGTAACAGATCAAGAAGAAAAAGCCTCTTGTTCTGCGCTTTATCATGCGTGTTTGCAAGCCAGTTATTTCTACCGTCAACATCAGCGTGTATACATTTATACTCAAGATAAACAACATGCTGAACAAGTGGACGAAATGCTGTGGGCCTTTGATAGTGACAGTTTTGTCCCACACAACCTCGTAGGTGAAGGCCCAAAGCAAGGCGCTATGGTAGAAATAGGCTACCAAGCACCACAAGGGCGTAGAGCCGTGTTAATCAACTTAACCAGCTCTGTGCCTAATTTTGCCAACCAATTTCAATTGATTGTTGATTTTGTACCCCGTGATGAAACATTGAAACAACAAGCCAGAGAGCGCTTTAAAACTTGCCGCCAATGGGGTTTCCAAGTGGATAACCAAGCGGTAATTGTACCCGAACAAACAGCTAAAAGCGTTTGATTAACGCGCAACAACACATTCATTAAGATATGCAGCTCTTAAGCTTTACGCTAATGATGCTGTGTATAACTATTAAAACTATTTACCGGAAAAAATGATGGAAAAAACCTTTAACCCTACCGACATTGAGCAGTCTCTTTATACCCGCTGGGAAGAGCAAGGTTACTTTAGCCCTACTGGCGAAGGTGACAGTTACAGTATTGCGATTCCGCCACCCAATGTGACGGGGAGTTTACATATGGGGCATGCTTTTCAACAAACCATCATGGACACCCTTATTCGTTACCAACGTATGCAAGGTAAAAACACTTTATGGCAAACCGGTTGCGACCACGCAGGTATAGCAACACAAATGGTAGTTGAACGTAAAATTGCCGCAGAAGAAGACAAAACGCGTCATGACTATGGTCGTGAAGGCTTTATCGATAAAATCTGGGAGTGGAAAGAAGAGTCAGGCGGTACAATCAGCAAACAAATGCGTCGTTTAGGCAACTCTATTGATTGGAGCCGTGAACGCTTTACTATGGATGAGGGCATGTCTGAAGCGGTACAAGAAGTCTTTGTGCGTTTATTTGAAGATGATCTGATTTACCGTGGTAAACGTTTAGTTAACTGGGATCCTAAATTTCATACCGCTATCTCAGATCTAGAAGTTGAAAATAAAGATAAAAAAGGTCACATGTGGCACCTTCGTTATCCTCTGGCTAACGGTGCAAAAACAGCTGAAGGCCTTGATTATTTAGTGGTAGCAACCACACGCCCAGAAACTATGTTAGGTGATACGGGTATTGCCGTTAACCCTGAAGATCCTCGTTATAAAGCGTTAATTGGCAAACAAGTATTATTACCTTTAGTAAACCGATTAATTCCCATTGTTGGTGATGATCATGCCGATATGGACAAAGGCACAGGTTGTGTAAAAATCACCCCTGCCCATGATTTTAACGATAATGAGGTAGGCAAGCGTCATGCGCTAGCGCAAATCAATATTCTCGATAAAAATGCCGCCATTTTAGCAAGTGCAGAGGTTTATGATACCAAAGGTGAACTTTGTGATACATACAGCTCTGAGTTACCCAGTGAATTTGCGGGCATGGACCGATTTGTTGCCCGTAAAGCTATCGTTGCTAAGTTTGATGAACTGGGTTTATTAGTTGAAGTAAAAGAACATGACTTGGTTGCTCCCTATGGCGACCGTTCTGGGGTTATCATCGAGCCATTATTAACGGATCAATGGTATGTTCGCGTTGAAAAACTAGCAGGCCCTGCGATTGAGGCAGTAAAAGAGGGTCAAATAGAATTTGTGCCTAAGCAATATGAAAACATGTACTTTGCTTGGATGAACAACATTCAAGATTGGTGTATTTCACGTCAGCTCTGGTGGGGACATAGAATTCCAGCTTGGTATGACGAAAACAATAAAGTGTATGTTGGTCGTACCGAAGCAGAAGTACGTGCTAATAATCCCATTAGCGACGACATGAAGTTACGTCAAGATGATGATGTACTTGATACTTGGTTCTCCTCTGCACTTTGGACATTCTCAACCTTAGGGTGGCCAAAAGAGACTGAAGATTTAAAAACTTTTCACCCGACAGATGTTTTAGTAACCGGTTTTGACATTATTTTCTTCTGGGTTGCCCGTATGATCATGATGACCATGCACTTTAACAAAGATGAAAACGGTAAATCACAAATACCGTTCAAAAAAATCTACATGACGGGTCTTATTCGCGATGAAAATGGCGATAAGATGAGTAAATCTAAAGGTAACGTAATCGATCCTTTAGATATGATTGACGGTATTGGTTTGGAAGAGCTACTTAAAAAGCGCACCGGTAATATGATGCAACCCAAATTAGCCGCTAAAATTGAAAAACTTACCAAAAAAGAATTCCCTCATGGTATTGAAGCGCACGGAACCGATGCGCTGCGATTTACCTTAACGTCAGTAGCTACTACCGGTCGTGATATTAGCTGGGACATGAAACGTCTTGAAGGTTACCGTAATTTCACCAACAAGTTATGGAATGCTAGTCGTTACGTCTTAATGAACACCGAAACGTTTGATTGCGGTAAGGCTACAACTCAAGGAGAGTCTGTTGCAATGGAACTGTCCCTTGCTGATCGCTGGATCATTGGGCAATTTGAACAAACGGTAAAAATTGTCCATGATGCTTTTGAGACTTTTCGTTTTGATTTAGCGTCACAAGCCTTGTATGAATTCACTTGGAACCAATTTTGTGATTGGTATTTAGAGCTAACCAAGCCAGTATTATTCCCTAAAAATGAAGGTCAAGGCAATGAAGCGCAGCAGCGCGGCACTCGTCATACCTTAGTGAATGTATTAGAGGGTTTATTGCGCTTAATGCACCCTATTATGCCGTTTATTACCGAAACCATTTGGCAACGAGTGCAACCCTTGAGTGTCTTTGCTAAAAAGGGGGATTCAATTATGATCCAAGCGTTCCCTCAATTTGATGCCAGCAAGTGCGATCAGCAATCGATTGACGATTTAGAGTGGGTTAAACAGTTCATCATCGCCATTCGAAATATTCGTGGTGAAATGGACATATCACCCAGCAAGGCATTACCGGTATTACTTAAAAATGTGAATGAAAACGATCAACGTCGTTTAAATGACAATGAGCTCTTTTTAAGTTCACTAGCAAAACTTGAAAGCATTACGGTATTAGCAGAAAGTGAACAAGGCCCTGCATCAGCATCAGCCCTAGTAGGTGATTTAACCGTACTTATACCCATGGCAGGATTAATCGATAAAGAAGCTGAACTGGCTCGTTTAGATAAAGCCATGGCGAAAGTTGAAAAAGACGCCGCAAAAACACGTGGCAAACTTAGCAATGACAACTTTGTTAGTAGAGCACCCGCAGCGGTTATTGACAAAGAAAAAGCAAAACTGGCAGAAGCTGAATCGGCACTGGCTAAAATGCAAGCACAAAAAGAACAGCTAGCCGCGTTATAACATAAGCCAAAGCGATAACAAAAGTTTATCGTTCTCTCCGGTAAAACGATCAAATTTAGGACCCTTTCAAGGGTCCTAAATGTTTTTTGATCCAAAAAAACAACCCTAGACCTATGAAAATACTCACTTTGATACTTAGGATCATAAAAATAAAGAAAAATTGAACTAATGTAATTTTTTATACAGCAAATTAAAAACATCTATGCTAGACTATTTTGGCGTTGAGTTCTTGCGTTGCAAATGAAGGTTTATACTGACTTTTTGTAGGTTTTCTGTCTAATGCACATAGTGTACTGATGTACTTGAATATTCTACACAAACGGATTTAAACAATGCAAACTATTGTTTGAAGCAATGATTGTGTTGAATATGGTTTGTTTCCTTCCTCTTGCTGTACTTTTTATGGTAAAGGGCACTTACTCAGGTGAAAACGGTTTCTACCTCTATTAAGATAGAACCACATTATTATTTTATGATTACAGGAAAATGTTAGTATGTCTGATTCAGTTACTGGTAAAGTTAAATTTTTCAACGAAACTAAAGGTTTCGGTTTTATTGAGCAAGAAAATGGTCCTGACGTGTTTGTTCACTTCAGCGCTATCTCTGGAGACGGTTTCCGTACTCTAGCTGACGGTCAAGCGGTAACGTTCACTGTTAAGCAAGGTCAAAAAGGCCCAGAAGCAGAAAACGTTTT
>JBAHZW010000036.1:0-17341 GCA_037132835.1 Colwellia sp.
AGATATAATTCAATCACTTGAAGAACGAAACGCGGTGCTTGAACAGCAACTTAATTGGTTTAAACGCCAACTTTTCGGTCGTAAATCTGAAAAACAATTACTCGATGAAGCAAGCACTCAAGGCTCGCTGTTTGCTAAAGACAGTAATCTGCCATCAAACGAGCCCACCTGGTAATACTCAAGTTGTAGATGTTTTCACAGTTCTATTTTATACAGGACTAAGAATGGAAGCAGAAACCGTTGAGGATATTGAGGCATTACTGCCGTGGAATATCAATAAGGTGGTTGGTTAGGGGCTTACATTTTAGCCATGTAACACCAGTGCTTTTAGTATTCGTTAGGAATATCATTAGGTTACAATATTTATGTAACACGGTCTAGTTTAGGGTAAGGGTTGTGTTACATCATGTGTTACATAAAAGCGTGGATTTCACTGGATTTAGCTGGATTACTTTGGACATAAAAAAACCGGAAGGCCTTGTTTTTAAAGGGCTAACCGGTCTTTATTGGACTTCTTTGTATGATTTAGTGGTGCGGTTGGGGGGACTTGAACCCCCACGACCTAAATCACCAGCCCCTCAAGCTGGCGCGTCTACCAATTCCGCCACAACCGCGCAATACTAAACTATACTATCTGTTTTACTAAGTTATCTTGCTCATTTCGAGGGAAATCGGTCTACTTAATTTGTAGACGCACAATCCCCTCAAGCTGGCACGTCTACCAATTCCGCCACAACCGCGCAATACTAGATTGTTATTTTAACTTTTTCTAACTTGAGGTGTTACTCTGGAACGCTGCTATTATTTTCTTTGTTTACAGCTTCGTCTGATGCAGGTACATCACTGTTTTGAGCAGCAGGTAATGTAGTTGCTTCAAGACTTTCACTGGGGATAGCATCAACCGCTTGTTCCGTTGGAATCTCTAGGTTATTCCACTCATCAACAGATTTAGTGCGGTTAGCGGTTAAGTTACCTAAAATTAAGCTAATAGCAAAGAATGCTACGGCTAAATAAGTTGTTGTCGAGGTTAAGAAGTTACCTGAGCCACCTGAGCCAAAAACAGTAGCAGAAGATCCAGCACCAAAAGATGCCCCCATGTCTGCGCCTTTACCTTGTTGAATTAACACTAAACCAATTAGAGCTATAGCAATTAATACGTAGGCGATAATTAATACTTGATACAACATTTCTATTTTCCTTTCGCTGCAGAACAAATGATTTTGAATTGTTCCGCTTTTAAACTAGCACCACCGATAAGACCACCGTCTATATCAGTTTGTGCAAATAATTCTTCACAGTTGGCTTCATTAACACTGCCACCATAGAGTAATAGTATTTTAGCCGCTACTTCTTTGCTTTGCTTGGCAATAAGTTGACGAATAAAGCTATGTGTTTCTTGTGCCATCGCACTGGGTGCGGGGTTACCAGTTCCTATCGCCCAAACAGGCTCATAGGAAATAACAACTTCGCTAAATTTTTCTATACCAATTTCATCAATAACGGGCTGGATCTGTGATAATAATACTGTTTCTGTTTCACCGTTCGCTCGTTCTTCTTCGCTTTCACCAATGCATAAAATTGGATGTAGGCCTGCTTTTAATACCGCATGAAGTTTTTTAGCGACTTGAGCAGAGCTTTCATTATACACACTTCTCCGTTCAGAATGCCCCACTATGACATACTTAATTGATAAGTCATTCAACATATCGGTGGAAACTTCACCCGTATGAGCGCCACCTGAAAATTTACTCACACTTTGTGAGCCTACATGAATAGTTCCATCCAAATTAGCGGCTTGTAATTTCTGCTTCATTTCTGATAAATATGGAAAACTAGGGCAAATAACTACTTCAACGTGTGAGGGTAGTTTCATGTCTGCTAAGCCCGCAACCATAGAGTCAACTAAGGCCGAGTTACCATTCATTTTCCAATTTGCAGCTACTATTACTGGTCTAGTCATTTTGACCTCTAAGCCATGATGGTGATATTACGACTTCAGTTAAAAATTAAATAGCGCCATTGCTAAGTGAAGCCGCGAGATAGTAACTAACCTACGCAAAAGATACAAGTACTTAACACAATTCTTTCACTGGTAGTATTTTTTTTATACGCTTGCCAAGAAAGTTAATCAATGCTTCGCCTAAGAATGTTACTTTTTAGGCGTACTGCAACAAAAAAATGGTGTAAATGTCTCTCTAAAAGTTATAACAAGTAACCTCAAGAGCCACTTTATAGACTTAACTACTTAACGAGTTTAACTAAGTCGGCTATTTTATTTGCTAAGCACGTTACTTCATCAAGATCAGGGCCTTCAACCATTACACGAATAAGTGCTTCGGTGCCTGATTTACGAAGTAAAACTCGCCCGCGATCAGTAAGGGTTTCATTAACTTCGTCAACTGCAGCGAGTACATCGGCATCATTTAGCGGGTCATTTTTCCCTGAGAAGCGCACGTTAACAAGAATTTGCGGTAACATGGTGATCCCTTGGCGAAGATCGAATAATGATTTGTTTTGTTGGCAAACTGCAGTCAATACATTAAGTGCCGCAATAATACCATCACCAGTAGAGCTGTGATTAAGGTTAATAACATGGCCTGAATTTTCCGCACCGAGTTGCCAACCTTTTTTGTTGAGCAATTCCATTACATGGCGATCACCCACCTTACTGCGAGCAAAATCAATCCCTAAGTCTTTTAAGGCTAACTCTAACCCCATATTACTCATTAATGTCCCAACTACACCGCCATTTAAGCGACCTGATTGTAAATCGTTAGATGCAATAATATAGATAGCCTCATCACCGTCAATAACATATCCCGTGTGATCAACCATCATAAGTCTGTCACCATCACCATCAAGGGCGATACCCAAGTGAGCTTTATGTTCAACAACAGCACGACTTATCATATCCATTGAAGTCGCACCACAGCCATCATTGATGTTGGTGCCATTAGGTGAGCTTGCTAAGGCAATAACCGTTGCGCCCAGTTCACGAAAAACATCTGGTGCAATATGATATGTTGCACCGTTGGCGCAATCAACGACTATAGTTAAGCCTTTCAGTGACAATTGACTCGGGAAGTTACTTTTACAAAATTCAATGTATCGCCCTGCGGCATCATTGATACGGTTTGCTTTACCTAGTTTGGCTGATTCAACACAGCCCATATCATTATCGAGTTCAGCTTCGATGGCTAATTCAACATCATCAGGTAACTTTTGCCCTGATTGAGAGAAAAATTTGATGCCATTATCATAAAAAGGATTATGTGAGGCACTAATGACGATGCCCGCTTCGGCGCGAAAAGTTTTTGTTAAATAAGCAATAGCAGGAGTCGGCATAGGCCCTAAAAGTCCAACATCTATACCTGCCGCTGAAAATCCCGCTTCAAGTGCCGATTCAAGCATGTAGCCCGATATACGAGTATCTTTACCAATAAGTACTTTTTTCGTTCCTTGTCCGGCAAGGACTTTACCTGCGGCATAACCTAATTTCATCATGAAGTCTGGCGTGATTGGGTATTGTCCTACTAAACCACGAATACCATCGGTTCCAAAATATTTACGTGCTGACATGTTTTTCCTTATCTATTTTCCTGTGATAATTGCTTTTCTTTCTGTATTTTTACTGCGGTAGTACCGCGTTACTTTATCAAATTTAAAAGGCTCATAACAGGTATTTAGCTGTCATGGTTAATACTTTTAGGGCATCGACGGTTTCCTTAACATCATGTACCCGAATGATACTTACATTTTGCTGTGCGGCTATTATAGCGGTAGTTAAACTACCTGCAAGGCGGTCATCAACATTACGCGTTAATAAGTCACCAATCATTGACTTTCTTGAGGTACCAGACAGTAGTGGTAAGCCTAAATCATTGAATTGATATAATTGCGCTAATAACTGGTAATTTTGCTCTAAGGTTTTACCAAAGCCAAAACCGGGATCTAAAATCAAACGTTCTCTATTAATGCCCGCTTGCTCACATGCCTTAATACGTTCCTTGAAGAACACTTTAATATCACCAATGATATTGCCATAGTGTGGGTTTTTCTGCATTGATCGCGGTAAGCCCTGCATGTGCATTAAACACACAGGAACATTACTTTTTGCTATGACCGATAAGCAGCCTTCATTTTGCAGTGCTCTAACATCATTGATAATATCAGCGCCATTAGCGATTGCCTGAGTCATTACCTGTGCTTTACTGGTATCAATAGACACCTTGATGTCAAACGTTGATTTAATCGTGTTAAGTAATGGAATAACACGTGCCAACTCTTCTTCTTCATTGACTTCAAGCGCACCTGGGCGAGTTGATTCACCACCAATGTCGATAATATCAGCACCGTCTAGTATCATTTTCTCTACGTGTATTAATGCTTGATCAAAGTGTGAGAATTTCCCGCCATCAGAGAAAGAATCGGGGGTGATATTTAAAATACCCATCACTTGTGGCTGAGTGCGATTATTGGATATAATTTTTTGTTGAGTCATTGGAGTCTCAATATTTATATATGACAAAGCCTCGGTATTTAACAATAAATATCGAGGCTTTGTTAATTAGTAAAGCAGCGGCTTAATGGCTAGGAGTATCACCGCTCGGCTTGTTAGTATCAGAGTTCTCTTGGCTAGCTTGCTCAGTGTCTTTAGCTTTTTCAGTATTTTCACTACTCGCTTCTTTTTCTGTAGCGTCATTACTTTTATCTGAATTAGAATTAGAGCTATCTTTATCATCCCAACCAGCGGGTGGACGAACGGTTGTTCTCTCCATCAAATCATCAATTTGCAATGCATCAATGGTTTCATACTTCATCAAGCAATCTTTCATCGCATGAAGAATATCAATATTCTCTTTAATTAAGTCTTCCGCACGTTGGTAGTTACGTTGAATGACCGCTTTAATTTCTTCATCAATTAATTTAGCCGTTTCTTCTGACATATGTAACGATTTAGCGGAAGAGCGACCTAAAAATATCTCGCCTTCTTCTTCCGCGAACAACATGGGACCTAATTTTTCCGATAAACCCCATTGTGTGACCATTTTACGGGCTATATTTGTTGCACGTTCAATATCATTTGAGGCTCCCGTGGACACTTTATCACTACCGTAAATCACTTCCTCAGCAATACGACCACCGTACAAAGAGGAGATGTTACTTTCTAAGTGCTGCTTAGAATGACTGAATCGGTCTTGCTCTGGTAAATACATAGTAACGCCAAGCGCACGGCCACGAGGAATAATACTCACCTTATAAACAGGATCATGATCTGGCACTAAGCGACCAATTAATGCATGTCCGGCTTCATGGTATGCGGTCATTTCTTTTTCTGACTCACTCATCACCATAGACTTACGCTCTGAGCCCATCATGATTTTATCTTTAGCTTTATCAAACTCATTCATATTAACAACACGAAGTGCATTACGCGCGGCAAATAAAGCTGCTTCGTTAACAAGGTTTGCTAAATCGGCACCGGAGAACCCTGGGGTACCGCGGGCAATAACGGATGCTTTAACATCATCACCTAACGGGACTTTACGCATATGAACTTTCAGAATTTGTTCACGACCTTTAATATCAGGCAAACCAACGGTTACTTGACGATCAAAACGACCTGGACGTAATAACGCAGGATCTAATACATCAGGACGGTTAGTGGCGGCAATAACAATAACGCCTTCATTACCTTCAAAACCATCCATTTCTACTAACATTTGGTTTAGCGTTTGTTCACGTTCATCGTGTCCACCGCCAAGACCTGCGCCACGTTGGCGACCTACGGCATCAATTTCATCAATAAAAATAATACAAGGTGCTGCTTTTTTTGCTTGCTCGAACATATCACGTACACGCGAAGCACCAACCCCTACAAACATTTCAACAAAATCTGAGCCTGAGATAGTAAAAAAGGGGACTTTTGCTTCTCCAGCAATGGCCTTTGCTAGTAAGGTTTTACCCGTACCCGGCTGACCTACTAATAAGATACCTGAAGGAATACGACCACCTAACTTTTGAAAACGCTCAGGTTCTCTTAAGTAATCAACCAATTCTTCAACTTCGGCTTTAGCTTCATCACAGCCAGCGACATCTGCGAAAGTGGTTTTAATTTGCTCTTCACTTAATTGACGTGCTTTGCTTTTACCAAAGGACATGGCACCTTTACCGCCTCCGCCTTGCATTTGGCGCATAAAGAAAATCCACACACCAATAAGTAGGATCATTGGAAACCATGAAACAAAAATAGTGGTTAAGAAACTTGTTTCTTCGGGTAGTTTACCTTCTGCTCGTACGCCTTGTTTAACAAGATCGTTAATTAAATCACGGTCATAGCCACCTGGAATAACGGTTTTGTATGCTTCTCCGCTTCGTTTTTCTCCTATAATTACGCCATTTCTATCGACACTTGCATCTCGAATTTGTCCCTGACGTACATCCTTAATAAAGCGGGTGTAATCCATTTGTTGTTCTTGTGAAGTACTTGGAGTAAAACTCTGAAATACGCTCATCAAAACAACTGCAATAACTAACCATAAAATAAGATTTTTTGCCATATCGCTCAACTTAATGACCTCTTGTGCTGTTGAATACCAATTTATTAGTGTCATTGGTATAAATATTATATGTATTTGAATAAAACTATACTAGTTTATTGTGCCTAATTTACTACAATTCAAGGTTTGTCGCTATTTAACTTTAGTCGTTAGTCACAAAGAGTTACAACTTCCTCATTTTACCTGCGATTAACTTATAAACCCTATTAGCCTTTATAGCCCGTAGCAACAAGGTACACCTCTCGTGAACGTGCTCTAGATGATTGTGGCTTACGTGTTCTTACGGTTTTAAATACGACCCGCGTTGCTTTTAAAAACGCTTCAAAACCTGCGCCTTGGAATACTTTCACTACAAATGCACCGTTAGTTTTTAATACTTGGCTGCACATATCTAACGCTAATTCGACTAAATACATGCTACGCGCTGAATCAGCACTTTCATTACCAGTCATGTTGGCCGCCATATCCGACATAACCACGTCGATGTTTTTTCCGTTGATACGCGTTAACAAGGTATCCAGTACAACGTCTTCTCTAAAGTCTCCCTCAAGAAAGTCAACACCGGCAATAGCGTCCATCGGTAGAATGTCGCACGCGATAACTTGCCCCTTGTTACCAACAGTCTTAACCGCATATTCAGACCAACCGCCGGGAGCTGCACCTAAATCAACAACTTTCATTCCGGGTTTAATTAATTTATCTTTTATATTAATTTCTTCAAGTTTAAAAACTGCACGTGAACGTAAACCTAAACGTTGCGCCTTTTTTACGTATTCATCATCAAAGTGCTCGTCTAACCAACGTTGACTACTTGCTTTGTGTTTTTTATTTGCCATCTTTTTTATTACTCACAATAACTAATACCATTAATTAATCTAAGTATAGTTATTTAACTATTAGTATTACTCAGAAGATAAGGGTAAAATGACAGCAATTCAAGGCAACAGATAACGAAATTTAGTAATGAGTTCAAATAAACTAACCAAAAAACAAATCCAGCACCTTAAAGGTGTCGCACACCCCTTAAAACCAGTCGTTTTATTGGGTAACAACGGCTTAACAGAGGCTGTGGTAGCTGAAATAGATTATGCTCTAAATCATCATGAGCTGATCAAAGTAAAAATACCAACTGATGATAAAGAAAATAAAGCATTAATCGTTGACGCTATTTGTCGCGAAACGCAAGCGGAAAAAGTGCAAGTTATCGGTAAAACGTTAGTCATTTATCGTGAAAGTGCTGAGAAAAAAATTAGAATTCCTAAAGCCTAACCTTACCTTTTTTGATGAATGAAAAATGACAGCGATTGCTGTCATTTTTTTATCAACCTTTGCTTAATTCGAGCAGCGGTTAAATATGCTCAACGCTGATAATTTCATATTCGACTACACCACCCGGTATAGTAATTTCAATTTCACTATCAACCTTTTGGCCAATTAAACCACGAGCAATAGGCGAGTTGAGTGAAATACGGCCGGTTTTAAAGTCAGCTTCATCATCACCAACAATTTGATAAGTCACTTCAACCTCAGTATCGATATTTAGTAAGGTAACCGTTGTACCAAATATAACTTTACCGTGATTAGGTATTGCAGTTACATCGATGACTTGTGCATTACATAAACGGCCTTCAATGTCTTGAATACGTCCCTCACAAAAGCCCTGCTCTTCTTTAGCCGCATGGTATTCAGCATTTTCTTTTAAATCGCCATGTTCACGTGCCACAGCAATGTCTTTTACAATGCGTGGACGTTTTTCTGTCTTTAAGACTTTAAGCTCTTCTTGTAACTGTTCAGCACCACGAAGGGTCATTGGATATTTAGTCATGTTTCTCTTCTTAATGGTATTTAGTTTATTATTTATTATCAGTGGTGTTGAAAAGAGTAAGATAATGGTATTGCCCTTATCTTCTCAAACACTTAATAAAAAATGGTTTTTTCATTTGAAAAAACCATTTAAATTACTTTATCTTGATTTAAGTCGGCAAGCTTTACTTGCCTTACTACGATAAAATCAAAGGCGTTTATGTAACTCTTGAATAGTGATTACGGTATTTCTGTCATCCGCTGAATGGGCTTGTGCCGCAGCAAAAGCAGCATTTAACGTTGTAGTATATGCCACTTTATAACGAAGTGCTCCGCCACGCAATACTTTCGAGTCTTCAATGGCTTTACGGCCTTCAGTTGTATTGATAATATAGCTATATTCACCATTCTTAATATTATCAAGAATATGTGGACGCCCTTCTTGTACTTTATTGACACGGCGCACGGGGATACCCGCTTCACGTATAATAATTTCAGTACCGTGAGTGGCGTCTAATTGGTAACCAAGTTCGACCATTTTTTTAGCTAAGTCAGCCACACGACCTTTGTCACTGTTACGAACAGAGATAAGCGCACGACCCTCTTTAGGTACCGAAACACCCGCGCCTAGGTTTGCTTTTGCATAAGCCTCTTCAAAGGTATCGCCAACGCCCATAACTTCACCCGTTGAGCGCATTTCAGGGCCTACAAGCGGGTCACTGCCGTGAAACTTATTAAACGGAATAACCACTTCTTTCACTGAGAAGTAATCAGGAATAATTTCTTCCGTAATTCCTAACTCTTTAAGTGTTTTACCCGCCATTACCCGAGCACCTATTTTGGCAAGAGGCACAGAGGTTGCTTTTGATACAAAAGGAACAGTACGGGCAGCACGTGGATTAACTTCAATGAGGTAAACTTCGTTATCTTTAACCGCCATTTGGGTATTCATCAAACCGACAACACCCAATTCAAAGGCTAAATCAGTGACTTGTTTGCGCATTACATCTTGAATTTCTTGGCTCAAACTATACGCGGGCAATGAACAGGCACTATCACCTGAGTGAACACCTGCTTGCTCAATATGCTGCATAATACCGCCAATGACTACATCAGTACCATCACAGATAAGATCAATATCCACTTCAATGGCATCGTCAAGGAAGTGATCAAGTAATACCGGAGAATCGTTAGACACACTGACTGCTTCTGTCATATAACGACGTAAGTCAGCTAAATCATAAACGATTTCCATGGCTCGGCCACCCAGTACGTACGATGGACGAACCACAAGAGGAAAACCAATCGCTTCCGCTTTTGCCATGGCTTCATCTAATGACGTTACCGTAGCGTTTTCTGGTTGTAATAAACCTAAACGCTCAACCGCTTGTTGGAAACGTTCTCTGTCTTCGGCTCTGTCTATAGCATCAGGTGACGTCCCTATAATTGGCACACCTGCAGCTTCTAATGCACGCGCTAGTTTAAGGGGTGTTTGACCACCGTATTGCACAATAACACCTTTAGGTTTCTCAATACGGACAATTTCTAACACATCTTCAAAGGTGATAGATTCAAAATATAAACGGTCCGAAGTATCGTAATCGGTAGAAACAGTTTCAGGGTTACAGTTAACCATAATAGTTTCATAACCGTCTTCACGTAGTGCTAATGCTGCATGTACACAACAGTAATCAAACTCAATACCTTGACCAATACGGTTAGGTCCTCCACCTAAGATCATGATTTTTTCATTATCGGTCGGGTTAGATTCACACTCTTCATCGTAGGTTGAATACATATAAGCAGTATCTGAGCTAAACTCAGCTGCACAGGTATCAACACGTTTATATACTGGAAAAATATTAGCCGCTTGACGTTTTTTACGAATTTCAGACTCGTTAACACCAATAACATCCGCAAGGCGAGAATCGGCAAAACCTTTACGCTTAAGTTTACGTAAGTATTCTGGTGTTAAGGCTTTCATTCCACCTTCATACACTTTCTGCTCTTCTAACACTATATCTTCAATTTGGACTAAGAACCAACGGTCAACTTTCGTGGCATTATAGACTACATCAATCGTTAAGCCTAAGCGGAATGCATCGGCAATGTACCAAATACGATCGGCTCCCGCTTCATGCAACTCATGCATAATCTTGGTTTTAGCACCCGGTTGAGTTACATCAACAATGGGATCAAAACCATTAACACCGACTTCTAGCCCACGCAGTGCTTTTTGCATTGATTCTTGTTGGTTACGGCCAATCGCCATCACTTCACCCACAGATTTCATTTGCGTGGTTAATCGGTCTTCACAACCAGAAAACTTTTCAAAGTTAAAACGTGGGATCTTAGTGACAACATAATCGATAGTGGGTTCGAATGATGCAGGGGTTTTACCACCCGTGATATCATTTGATAACTCATCTAGCGTGTAACCTATCGCTAACTTGGCTGCAATTTTAGCAATAGGGAAACCCGTTGCTTTGGAGGCAAGTGCTGATGAACGTGAAACACGTGGATTCATTTCAATAATAACCATACGGCCTGTATCAGGACAGATACCAAACTGTACGTTTGAACCACCTGTTTCTACGCCAATTTCACGTAGTACCGCAAGTGATGCATTACGCATGATTTGATATTCTTTATCTGTCAATGTTTGCGCAGGAGCAACAGTGATCGAGTCACCAGTATGAATACCCATAGGGTCAAAGTTTTCAATCGAACAAATAATGATACAGTTATCATTTTTGTCGCGCACCACTTCCATTTCGTACTCTTTCCAACCAATCAAAGATTCATCAATCAATAATTCTGTGGTTGGTGAAAGGTCTAAACCTCGAGTACAAATTTCCTCAAATTCTTCACGGTTATAAGCGATACCGCCACCAGTGCCCCCCATAGTAAAAGACGGACGAATAATACAAGGAAAACCTAAGTGTTTTACCGCAGCATGAGCTTCTTCAATAGTATGAACAATTTCAGCACGTGGTGTATCTAAACCAATAGACTTCATCGCTTTATCAAAGCGGCTGCGGTCTTCTGCTTTATCAATGGCATCAGCGCTAGCGCCAATCATTTCAACATTAAATTCTTTTAATACGCCTTTGGCTTCAAGCTCTAATGCACAGTTAAGTGCTGTTTGACCGCCCATGGTGGGTAAAATCGCACATGGACGTTCTTTTTCAATAATTTTACGTACTACTTCCCAATGGATTGGTTCGATGTAAGTCGCATCGGCCATCTCTGGATCAGTCATGATTGTTGCGGGATTAGAGTTAACTAAAATAACTCGGTAGCCTTCTTCACGTAAGGCTTTACATGCTTGAGCACCAGAGTAATCAAACTCACAGGCTTGGCCAATTACGATTGGCCCTGCACCTAAGATCAAGATACTTTTTAAATCAGTTCTTTTTGCCATGGTTGTCTTTCTCTCTTGTCTTGTGAGTCTATTTACTTTCTTTAAATATTTTGATCAAATCAATAAAATGATCAAATAACGGCGCGGCATCATGGGGACCTGGACTTGCTTCAGGGTGTCCTTGGAAACTAAATGCGGGTTTGTCCGTGCGATGAATACCTTGCAATGAATTATCAAATAATGATTTATGAGTGATTTTTAAGTTACTTGGCAAGTTTTCTTCGTCTACAGCAAAACCATGGTTTTGTGAGGTGATCATCACGACATCACGAGCAAAGTCCTTTACTGGGTGGTTAGCACCGTGATGACCAAACTTCATTTTAACTGTAGTAGCGCCACTGGCTAAACCAAGTAATTGATGACCTAAACAAATACCAAAGACAGGTATTTCTGTTGCTAAAATTGTTTTAATGGCGGTAATAGCGTAATCACATGGTTCAGGATCACCGGGCCCATTTGATAAGAAAATACCGTCTGGATTCATGGCAAGCACTTCGCTAGCTGGTGTTTGTGCCGGTACAACCGTTAATTTACAACCACGGTCAACCAACATGCGTAAGATATTTCTTTTTGCGCCAAAGTCGTAGGCAACCACATGATATTCAAATTTTTCCGGCGTAGTGAAGCCGGTACCCTTTCCTGTATCAAGAGACCAACTACCTTCAGTCCACTCATATTGCTCTTTCGTTGAGACAACTTTAGCTAAATCCATGCCTTTAAGACCCGGAAATGCTTTTGCTTGGGCAAGTGCATTGGTTAACTGAGCTTCATCATTGACATCATCAAGGGTTAAGATGCAGCCATTTTGCGCACCTTTTTCACGTAAAATACGCGTTAATTTTCGAGTGTCAATTTCACTGATACCTAAAATGTTATTTGCAATTAAGTAGTCACTTAAATTCTGTTCATTGCGAAAGTTACTAGCAAGTAGAGGTAAATCACGAATAACAAGACCTTTAGCGACAATATTGCTCGATTCTTCATCTTCGCTATTTGTACCCGTATTACCTATGTGTGGGTATGTCAGGGTAATAATTTGTTCTGCATATGAGGGATCGGTAAGAATTTCCTGATAACCTGTCATCGAGGTGTTAAATACCACCTCACCAACAGCCGATCCTTGTGCACCAATTGCGGTGCCTTTAAAAACAGTGCCGTCTTCAAGCACTAAAATAGCAGATGTAGCCAATGTAACCTCCAAAGAAGAAATAAACGTAAACGCGCATAGAACAGCAAATACTCCATGCATTTGCTTTTTACTGTACTTCATGTACAAAAAAACTGTCAAAAAACACTTTTCAGCTAAATATTTGACAAAATCCACTTATTTTACGCTTGTACTCTAGTTTCGTCTAGTAATAAAATATAAAAACACTGCCTTTTCTGCATTTCATGGCATTTTATATGCCAAGACGCTAAAAAGGCATCTTATCTATGAGTTCAGCAGCATTAAGGTTAATCTTTTAAGCCAAGCACATCTTGCATATCATAATAGCCCGGTGTTGCTTCTTTTAACCAAAATGCTGCGCGCATTGCCCCTAATGCAAAGGTCATTCGAGAGCTTGCTTTATGGGTGATTTCAAGTCTTTCGCCAAGATCGGCAAAAATGGCGGTATGTTCACCAACGATATCGCCTGCTCTAATCGTGGCAAAACCAATGGTGTCACGATCACGTTCACCGGTTATACCTTCACGCCCATAAACAGCCACTTTATTTAAGTCTCGCCCTAAGGTATCAGCAATCACTTGCCCCATTTTCACGGCGGTACCAGACGGAGCATCTTTTTTAAACCTGTGGTGCGCCTCAAAAATTTCTATATCAGTATAGTCACCAATGGCTTTTGCGGTAACTTGCAATAACTTAAACATTAAATTAACACCAACACTGGTATTAGGCGCCAAAATAACAGGCATGGTTTTACCTGCCTGCTCAATGACTTGCACTTGTTCATCGGTAAAGCCTGTCGTTCCTATCACTAATGATTTTTTATTGTTATTACACCAAGTAATATTTTCAAGTGTCGTTTCTATTGAGGTAAAATCAATAAAAACATCTGCGGCACATAGCTGTGATAATTCGGTTGACGTTTTAATTCCTATCGCGCCAATACCCGCTAACTCACCTAAATCAAAATCAACAAAAGATGAACTGGCACGTACGCTACCACCAACGAGTTCAATATTTACATGCTCATGGGCTGCCTGAATTAAATTGCGACCCATACGGCCACTGCAACCTAAAATAGCTACTTTTACTTTCATAATATTCTCTACTGTTATTTTGATTAATTGCGGCAAAGCGCCGATAAATTCTGTCTAGGTAATAACGTCTATATGTGCGGTTTTCTCTTTTAACTCATTAATACTTATAGCGCTAAACAGTACTCAAAAATACTAAACAAATGTATGCTACCAATAAAGTGGCTCAGCTAAGGTTAATGAGTTTTCTAATTCATGGGAAACTACATTGACAATCTTTAAGGTTTCATCCGTCTCTAAAACATGATAAATCGCAGTAAATTCAGAAAAAACCTCGCCAACACCATCAATAAAGTGCCAATCGATGCATACTAGATACAAGGCCTTACTTACCTGCTCAAAGGTTGCCTTTTTGGCAATAACTTGACTTGTTTTTGCATCTTTAAGCTGCTTAAAAATACGATTGAATTCTTGATGACAATCAGAACCACTGGCAAGTAATACTATTTTATCAGGCGTATTGAGCGTGCATGGTAAGTGGTAACAACGACATAGCTCATCAAGTTCATAATGAATAAAGGCCTGTTGATAGCGCTTAAAAAGCTGTTGTAGTTTTATTGCTATTTGCATCGCACTCCCCTTGATTGGTTAAGCTAACAATTAAAGCCAATACTCGATTTATTTCAACTTAAAAAAAAGCCCTCATTGAGGGCTTAATCATTAACCTTGTCTTTTTATTTAATGCTTAACAACTCAACGTCAAAGACTAAAGTAGCATAGGGTGGAATAGCACCTTGAGAGCCATTCTCACCGTAGGCTAAGCCATAAGGGATGGTTAATTTCCACTTACTGCCTTCAGTCATTAATTGTAATGCTTCAGTCCAACCGGCAATAACGCCTTTTACTGGAAATTCGGCAGGTTGGCCACGTTCAACTGAGCTGTCAAAAACATCACCGTTGGTAAAAGTACCGTGGTAATGCACAGATACAGTGCTATCAGCCGATGGTTTTGAACCTTCACCCGTCGTAATGATTTCGTACTGTAAACCAGACTCAGTAACAGTAACTTCATCACGTTTTGCATTATCCGCTAAAAACGTTTCACCTTCCGCCGAGGCTTCTTTAGCTGCAGCTTGCTCTTGCTCTTGTAACTTTTTAGACACAACAGCAAAAGCGTCATTTAGCGCTTCATCAGAAACTTGACTAGTCGCATTAGCAATGGCATCAGCAATACCCGCTTGAACAGCAGCAATTTCGAAATCTTTAAAAGGGTTGTTGCGCAGTTGGTCACCTAATTGACGACCTACGCCATAGCTAACACGTTGTTCAATTGTTTCAAAACTCATCGGTATATAAACTCCAGAAATAGTATTTTTTAATGATTAATTTTTGCTAAAGACGACTAAATTAATCGAGGGTGTAAAATTAGCGCGATTCTAGCATAAAAGCGCTTATGCCAACAACTTCAAATATACAGAGCCATAGCAGAGTTATCTATTCTGCAGCTATAATCTTAGATCTTAATTAAGGGCTGTTGATCTTTCGCGGTTAAATTTTGTTCGAGCCCCTAATACCTTTAAATAGAAAGAACTAATAGCAGTTATTAGTTCTTCAACATGATGATTCGATTATAGGCGTGTAAAATTATTTATGGTGCGTTAGCATTTCATCAAAGGTTAGCGAAATTTCCTCTTCAACTGTAGCAGAGAGCTTACTTACGATATAAATTGCCAATGAGCAAACGATAAAACCCGGTACAATTTCATACATAACAGCACTAAGTGCTTGCCCATTAAGTGTGAACGGGGCATAAATCCAAACAAGTATTGTCACTGTGCCGCTGACCATGCCAGCTAGAGCGCCATTCCTCGTCATTCCCTTCCAATATAAACTGCCAAGTACTACAGGGCCAAAGGCCGCGCCAAACCCTGCCCAAGCATTACTGACTAAGCTTAAAATACTACTATTACGATCATAAGCTAAATAAATGGCGACCAAGGTGACCAGAAAAACAGAAAACCTACCGACTAACACTAATACTTTTTCAGACGCATCACGATTTAAAAAGGCCTGATAAAAGTCACTCGTAAGTGAGCTAGAGGTCACCAGTAGTTGTGAAGAGATAGTGCTCATTATAGCGGCTAATATTGCGGCTAATAGAAAACCAGCAATCAGAGGGTTAAACAAGAGTTGCGATAAGACAATAAAAATAGTTTCAGGATCCTCTAAGGCTATACCCATTTTAGCCACGTAAGCAATACCGGCTAAACCTGTCGCCATTGCACCTACAATGGACACTATCATCCAACTCATACCTATTCGGCGCGCTATTGGCATATCTTTTACATTTCTAATCGCCATAAAGCGTACAATGATATGTGGTTGACCAAAATAGCCTAGGCCCCAAGCCATCGCTGAAATAAGACCAACAAGGCTGACGCCACTAAAAGCATTTAACAGCTCTGGGTTTATCGTTGCTATGCTCTTTTGCATTTCAGTCAAGCCGCCCACGTCTGTTATCACAACAACTGGTACTAAAACGAGTGCGACAAACATAATACAGCCTTGAACAAAGTCCGTTAAGCTTACTGCTAAGAAGCCCCCAAGTAAGGTATAAGCGACAACAACACCCGCGATAACATATAAACCTATTTCATAGTTTAAGCCAAAAGAACTCTCGAATAATTTACCTCCGGCAACAAAACCACTTGAGGTGTAAAGGGTGAAAAACAGAATAATAACGACTGACGAAACAATCCTTAATAAACGCGATTTATCATTAAATCTATTTTCAAAAAAATCAGGTAAGGTAATAGAATCATTCGCTATTTCGGTATAAGTTCTTAAACGAGGCGCAACCAGTACATAATTGAGAAAGGCTCCTATCACTAAACCAATAGCTATCCAAAGGCTACTCATGCCATTTATATACATAGCCCCGGGTAACCCCATTAACATCCAACCACTCATGTCAGAAGCCCCGGCTGACAATGCAGCCACACTCGGCGACAAACTACGACCGCCTAACATATAACCCGCAACATCACTGGTTGATTTTTTGTAAGCATATAAGCCAATAAGTAGCATGACTATAAAATAAAGTGTTAAAGAAATTAAAGTACCAATTGCCAAAGTAATAACCCGTTTATTATGAAGGAGTGATAGAAAGGGTTGATAAACTAACAAAATTAGTTACCAAATGAAACCTTAGTCGATTCAATCCATGTGGCACGTAGACTAAAACGTGTGTTTCATAATGCGTTAATTATTAAAGATGCTTATAATCAATAAAAAGCAAATTAATTTAAAAAACAATATAAAAACAATGCAAACCAAGGCGCTATACCATATATTA
>JBAHZW010000092.1:0-6864 GCA_037132835.1 Colwellia sp.
GAAAGATTCGGCTAAAAGCGTTTTTTTCATTGTTGAGTCGTGTTTGCGTAGAATGACTAGGCTACACGCGACTCGCCGCGAATAAAACGCTTTTAGCTCGAACAAAATTTAACCGCGAAAGATCAACAACCCCTAATATTATCGGTAAGTTGAGTAATCATGAATTATACGCATAAACCTTTGGCACTGGCAGTGAACCTTGTTTTGTTTGGTGGCAGTCTCGTTACTTTCTCTGCATTGGCAAACCCTCCTCAAGATCAAAGCAGCATTGAGGTCATCACTATTTCAAATCAACGTCATAACGCGCTAACAGACAATCAAAGTTATGCACAAGGCAAAACAACAGAGCCTGACATCGCTAACTGGCTTGCTTCAGTACCCGGCGCAAATATCAACAGTAACGGACCTATAACAGGTATTGCGCAATACCGTGGTTTGTTTGGTGATCGAATTTCGACAACCCTTGACGGTCACCCTATTATTGGCGCGGGTCCTAATGCCATGGACACGCCATTAAGCTACTCAACACCCTTAATTGTTGATTTAATGACGGTCTATCGTGGTATTGCGCCAGTCTCTGCCGGCATGAATACCTTAGGTGGTGCGATTGATATTGAAATGCGTAAAGCCGAGGTACTAAATACTGACAAAATAGACGCCTCGGGTGACTTACAAGCAGGTTATCGCAGTAATAATAGTGCCAAAACATTTTCAGGGTTGACCAACTTAGCTAAAGGAGATGTTGCCCTATTACTTTATGGAAATATCCAAGCAGGTGATAGCATGGAAAGCGGTGATGGTACACTCATTGAACCCACTGATTTTGATAAAATACAAGCAGGCTTTGACGTGAGGCATGAGACAGACCGTAATACTATGGGGTTGAGCTATCACTATACAAAAACGACTGACTCAGGCACACCAGCACTACCTATGGACATAGAATATATTGAGAGTCACCGTATCAATGCTGATGGTGATTTTCAAGCAGGGCAATGGCAAGGTGAATGGTCATTGGGTTATTTAGATGCAGATCATGGTATGACAAACTTCTTAATGCGCACACAAGAAGCCATGAAACAACGTCTAAATACCGCCGTTGCTGACACCACTGACTTTAGCTTGGTATTGAAGCGAGAATTTAGTTTTGGTGAACTCAGCTTTGGTCTTGATGGTTATTCAGCTTCACATGACTCAGTCATTACCAATCCAAATAATGAGATGTTTGAAGTGATTAATTTTAATCAGATAGAGGATGATCGCTTTGGCTTTTTTACCGAATGGCAAAACCAGTATCGGCAAACCAAAGTCCAGTTAGGTATTCGAGTTAAGCATGCGATGGCTGATGCGGGTCAAGTCAGCGCAAACATGGGCATGGATATGACCTCTGAAATGACTGATGTAGCTATGGGTAATATGAACGGCAGTATGACAGACTTATTGGCTGACCTTGAAGGTGACTTTAATAATGCCGATCGCGAAGTCTCCGACACCAATGTGGATATCGCCCTCAGTACACAAACTAAGCTCAGTGACAACTTATCACTGTATATTGGCGTGGGCATGAAAAATCGAGCACCATCATACCAAGAGCTATATTTATGGATGCCAATGGAATCTACTGGCGGTTTAGCCGATGGTCACACCTATATTGGCGATATAGACCTTGAGTCAGAAACCGCTTATCAAACTGACATCGGCTTAACATGGCAGTCCAATGATTTTATGATTTCACCTCATGTCTTTTATCAAAATATTGATAACTATATTCAGGGTACACCCTTAGGCATGGACGATGCTTCAGCTAAAATGATTGCTGAAATGATGTCTTCAGATGACAATCCGCTAAAGTTCACCAATGTTGACGCTAAACTCTATGGCGCAGATATTAACTGGTATTACAACATCAGTGACAACTTTCAATTTTCAGGTGTTGCTAGTTATGTAAAAGGTGAACGCCGAGATATTGATGACAACCTATACCGTATTGCGCCACTCAATGGTCAAGTAAGTTTTAGCTACCACGATGAAAGTATTATCACCAATCTAACGTTAGTGGCGGTGACCGCACAGGATGATGTATCCGCTACCAATACGGAGCAAGCCACATCCGGTTATGGCCTAATTAATATTGATATTGAATACTTTGTTACAGCGGACTTCACCCTACGCGGTGGCGTTGATAATTTACTCGACAGAGAATATCAAAATCACTTAGGGGGTTATAATCGGGTGAAAGACGTTGATACAGCAGTGATGGACAGATTACCCAGTGAAGGCTTGAGTGCTTGGTTTGAGGCAACCTATTCTTTTTAATAGCTCAAATTAAAAAGATTGATAATATGATTAAGCCCTTGCGTAATAGTAAGGGCTTTTTTATTCATGCCAGTTTTAACTCTTTTTGCACTGGCGACTCGTCATTAACTCACCTTAGCCCTTCAATGTATAGGCTATTTTCTTAACACCTTTAGTGAAATGACGCAAACTACAGGCCGCTAATAGCTAGACAATAGCTAGACAAAAGCGAATAAAATAGGTAATATTCTGAGCATATTTTCTTATCAAAATATTATTATTGACCGCACCGCTGGTAATACAAGTTGAATGTACACCACTCAAGCCATGTGACTACTTGTTTTTCATCGTTAAAAATGAATAAGAATACACCAATAATAACGCACAGGCAGCATCATTGTTTAGCCGCTTTTGTAGAAAACTTACCCTTTTCATACTTCACAAGAATGTTATCAAGTGAAGGGAATTTAACTAAATTTGAATGTAATGCCAAATATCCGAACAACCATTTCTGTCATTTTACTTATCTCTTCACTTTCAGCTTGCTCAAGCCAACCTAGACAAGTCACTGCCTCTATTCCTTTAGTCGCAAGTATTCAAGAGAAACCTAACAAAAAAGAGATCCCTGCGCAATATTGGGCTGCTTTATCAGACACTACAAAAAACCAACTTCAACATAACAAGTATCAAGTGCATTTAGGTGCGTTATATACGTCGGCGCTTGGTTCCTTGTGTCGAGAATTAACCATTATTGATGACATGGCAAAGGTAGAAAAACGAGTGGCCTGTCTGACTTCTTTTATAAACAAGCAGAATGAAAAAGAGAAGGCATGGTTTTTAGAAAAAGAGATTATCGAGTCTACTGGCTATGTTGAGTTGTAATAGAGAATATACATATATGAAAAATAATATAGCTAAATACTTGAGCCTTGGTCTTTTACTGACACTGTCAACAGCCTCTTTTGCGGCTTTTCAAACGCAAGACCTTAATGCTTTATCGAGTGAAGAAGGAAATGTTCCAACGGTAACAAGCCCCGCTGCCATTCAGTCTTTAGAGCAAGGAGCCTATAACAGAACAGTACGAAACGGTATTTTATTACCGGGCGAAGTTGATATTCGCCAACTATTACCTTCTTCTGGTGAGGGGCATCCACCACCTTATGGTGCCAATTTATTTGCGGGTGGCTATGAATCTGAACGTATTGACGGCTTAAATGAAAATTACCTTATTGCCGCAGGTGATAAAGTCAATATTTGGTTATGGGGTGCGGTTAATTATGCCGATATCACCACAGTAGATAATCAGGGCAATATATTTATCCCTAACATAGGCCCTATTAATTTATTGAATGTTCCCGCAAGTGATATAAATAAAATAGTTAGCTCAAAAATAAAAGCAATTTATACCCATAACGTTGAAGTCTACGTTAATTTATTAACGACAACGCCAGTGAGTGTTTATTTATCAGGAGCCATTATTCGTCCGGGGCAATATGCGGGTATGGCATCAGATAGCGTACTGTATTATTTAAAACGAGCGGGCGGTATTGATTCTGAACGTGGCAGTTACCGCAGTATTCAAATTATTCGTGATAACAAAATACTCACAGAAGTAGACTTATATACCTTTATTCAGACAGGAAAATTACCCCACATCACCTTTAAAGACCAAGACGTGATACTCGTGAAACCACAACAAACGGCGATTAGCGTATCAGGCGGAGTTAAAAACCCTTTTAGATTCGAATTAACGGCAATGCAATCCAAAGGCAGTGAACTTGCTCAGTATGCTAAGCCGCTAGCTAAAGTCAGCCATGTCGGTATTTTTGGTAACCGTAAAAGTGGTCCGTTTTCAGTGTATTTAACATACCAAGACTTTTTAGAATTTACCTTGCAGGACGGAGATAGCTTAGTTTTTAATGATGACTTACATGCACAAGTGATTGACGTACAAGTGTCGGGTAGCTATTTAGGCCCGTCCTATTTTGCAGTAAAAAAGAGCACACGTTTACATGATTTATTAAGCTATATTCCTATTAATCCCGAGTTAACAGATAATAAATCTATTTATATTTTACGTGAAAGTGTGGCTGAACGGCAAAAGCAGATGTTATCTGATTCACTTGATAGATTAGAGCGCAGTGTTTTTACTGCGCCAGCATCATCAACGGGAGAAGCCTCTATCCGCGCCCAAGAAGCACAGATGGTGATGGCCTTTGCTGAAAAAGCAAGACTTGTCGAGCCTCTTGGTAAAGTGATTGTTTCTGACAAGGGGGTGACCGCTAATATTTTATTAGAAAAGGGCGATCAAATTGTCATTCCCCATTATACCGACCTAATACAAGTGGGTGGTGAAGTGTTAATGCCACAAGCCATCGTGTTTAATCCTAAGGCAACGATTGATGATTATATCGCATGGGCGGGTGGATTTACAGATCGCGCAGAAGATGAACGTATCTCTATCGTGCGGGCTAATGGCGTGGTGGTCTTTAATACTGATGCAAAAATTCAGCGTGGTGACCATATCTTAGTCTTGCCAAAAGTGGATACCAAAATTATGCAATCTGTGAAAGATATCACCCAGATTATTTACCAAATTGCGATTGCCGCCAATGTGGCGTTAGATTAATGATGGTTATCAGTGAAAATGAAGGTCGGTTGATCTTAATATGGCCTTAGTTCAAAAGCGTACCCCGTTAAAAATATGGGGAGATGTTATCTTTGCCATTTTTTTGCGAGAAATAAAAAGCCAATCAACAGATAAAATAGGCTTGGCTTGGTCAGTGATTTCGCCGTTAATCATGATTGCGGGTATGACGGCAATGCGTACTTTTATGTCAGGGGGCGGAGACGCTCATGGCATGCCAATTCCTGTTTTTATGGTCATTGGAATGCTTATGGTACAGTCTTTTTTAACTGTGTTTTCAAAATGTAGCTCAGCGATAAAAAAAAACAAACCTTTATATGCCTTTCGTCAAGTTCAACCCATTAGCTCGGTGTTAGCCATAGCGATATTTGAATTGCTAACTAAAATAGGTGTCATTATTGTCATTGCTATTATAGCCTTTGTGATTAAGCTGGAATTTAGCATGGTTTACCCTATAGAGGTCATTATCAACTTTTTTCAGGTTTGGCTTATTGCTATCAGTTTTGGGCTTATGTTTGGACTTGCAGCGTGTTATGTCCCTGAAATAAAAAAGGTAGAACAATTACTGACTAGACCGTTATTTTTTCTATCAGGCATATTCTTTAGCTTACAAGACATTCCTAGAGAATATTGGCACTATTTAGACTGGAATCCCTTATTGCATGCGGTAGAGTTAACGCGTTATGCCGCCTATCCAAGTTACGGTGATGCAGGGGTGAGTAATTTTTACCTGAATATGTTTACCTTAGCCGCGGTGTTTTTAGCTTTAGCTTGTTATCAGGTTAGCTGGAAGCAAGCGATAAGCAGGTAAACAATACTTATCGCGTATACAGAAAAGACCGAAGCGTAAATGGGTTTTAAGTAAAGCACATCGACACGAGTGAGAAATAGTTTTTGAAAAATATAGTAAAAAAAATAAAAAATATAGCCGCTGTAAAGCATTTTTTAAACCAGCCGATTATATTAAAATTACAGTCACAATCATCTTTTGTTAAAATGGTCATTTTACCGACCATGTTTTTTGCCTGCTACCAGATTTTTTTGGCGACTGAACGTTTTGAAAGTCAGGCAAAAGTCATTGTGCAACAACCCGATAGTATGGCAACAATGGATCCCGGTATGGCCTTTTTATCGGGCTTAGGTGTGCCTACTGGCGGCTCAGATGCTGAATTAGTAAAAGCCTATATATACTCTAATGACATGATCAAATATTTGAATGAGACTCTGGGACTCAGAGCACATTACTCTCAAGCGTTTATTGATTTTTTTAGCCGTATTCATGACGATGATTCCAGCGAAAAATTATATGAATATTATCAAGACCATATTGAAGTGATTATTGATGAAAGCTCTGGCGTCATTAATATTAATAGCCAAGGCTTTGATGGTGAATATGCACAAAAGCTAACGAATGCTATTGTTAACAGGGCCGAGTGGTTTATTAACTCAATAGGACATCAGCTAGCTAAGGCACAACTTACCTTTATTCAAGGGGAGCATAAGCGAATTGAGCAACGGCTGGCAGAAGCTAAAAAACAATTACTTATTTTTCAGCAAAAATATAACTTGTTAGATCCCATGGCTGAAGGTATGGCAATGCAAAAAATAACCTATACCTTAGAAGGGCAAATTGCCATTAAACAAATCGAAATTAGAACACTTAAAGCCATTATGAGTGAAGATTCACCCCAAGTTAAAGCGTTAATAAATGAATTGTTGGCATTAAACGATCAATTAATGGACGAACGTAATAAATTGTCAAAATCAGGGCAAGAAGAGATCTCCGTTAGTGAAATATTGTCAAGGTTTACCGACTATCAAATACAAATGGAACTAGCACTACAAGCCTACACTTCATCACAAATTTCTTTAGAGAAATCAAGAATTGAAGCTTATCGTCAAATGAAGTATTTGATTGTAGT
>JBAHZW010000037.1:0-13026 GCA_037132835.1 Colwellia sp.
TTTGGCGCTACTGACACGGCTAGAATACCTATGAGTAAAATAACCGTCACTAACTCAACCAAGGTAAAGCCTTGTTGAGTTAGCCTGTAATTTATTTTATCAGGCATTTCCGCTCCTAAACAAAAAAGGAGAGCTATGCTCTCCTGTTATTCATTATTTTTGAACCGTCACAACACGTGTCGAAAGGTAATTATTATTATTCGCTGCTTGCAACTACACATTCAACTGAACCAATTACGGGTGTCGTGTCCTCTGTTGCAGGCACGTAATAAGCAAAGCACTTAGCATCACCCTCAGCGTCATCACCAGGGGCCCATATTGTCCCTAAAGTTGGCGCGTTGCCCTCAGGATAAAAAATCAACACACCGTCAGTTGAACTCGCCTCAAAGCCATCAGAGTCAAGAATATTAGCCCAGTCATTAATGGCATCAGTAGGGTAACCATAAATAATATTTACTTCACTACCTGAAACGTCAATTGTCGCAGTAGGGTCGCCTTCATTACCCGTAACTAACGATTTACTATGCACCAGTGCACTGGCGCTTTTAAGAGCCCCGCTCATACCCGCAACGGTTGCTGTTCTAGCGTCATCCTGTAAGTCAATAAACTTAGGGGCTGCCGTTACCGCTAAAATAGCTAAAATAACAATAACAACCACGAGTTCAATCAAGGTAAAGCCCTGTTGATTTGCTTTTATCTTCATACTGTTTTTCATTTTATTACCTCTGTTAAATTTGCGGGTGTTTTCATTCATTCTGTGAGTTTAAATTTTGTTAAAATTCTGCTTAAATTCTGTTAGTGATTACTTATACATGACTGATAATCAGTTATCATTGATATAAATAATAACGGAGCTGTTTGCTGGTTGATAGCTGAAGCTATTACCTTCTTCGGTTAATGACGATGGCGCAATATAATCATTGTCACTATTACGGGTTAATGTTTCTTTTAAATGGTAATAACATAAAGTATCAGCACCACTGCCTTCAACACTGGCTAAATATTTGAAACTACTGTCCGCATTAATATCAGCCACACTGCTCGCTATTGACGGGGGTTGCTGTAACAGACCATTCCATACACTGATACAACTTGCAACCGCCATGTCATTCACAAGCCCATTAATACCTGCGTTACTGTCGGTACCGACAATATAACCGGGGCTAATAGGCGGTGTAGTTTCGCTATCTTCACTGGTTAAATACACATAAGTGCCGTCATAATTAACGCTATTGAGACCATTAGTATCTTTGGGGCGCGCTTCGGCTTCCCACTGAGCACGCACTAACGAGACACCTGTGGCAAAACCACCGGCCATGCCTTCAATATTGGCTTGCTTGGCTTGCACCGTTAAACCGACAAATTTAGGAATAGCGGTAACCGCTAAAAAACCTAAAATAACGACAACAATCACCAATTCGATTAAGGTGAAACCTGTCTGTTTAAGGTTATTATTAACTTTATCACTTCGCGTCATAGTGACACCTTTATTTTGTGAATCAGTGCCTGAATATATTCAGTTAAACAGTCACTTAAACATACCGCAGCCCTGAGCTGACCTTATTACGTATAATAGCATTATGCATAAGAGATCAGCAAACTTCGAACTTGATTATATGTAATTTATTGTCATTTTCACGTTAACATAATAGTGCACCATTTATGATGCTACTGCAATGCTGCCGCAGTGTTATCTCGATATTGCCGCAATACTGCCATAATGTTGCCACACATTATCTGCTACATTATTACACACTATTGACATTGCGATTAGTTAACCAAGATAACTTTTCCTGTGTCGCTGCGATAGTCAAAATATTGGTCGCTCGCAATACTAAAGCGACATAAACGACCGCCTTTAATGGCGTCATTATTAACTTCAAGGGCAATTACTGGCGATTTAAACACTTGTAGCGGCATTGCCAAGGTTTGTTGCCAAATAGCCTGACACGCTAAAGGGTGATGACGACTATCAATCCAACCCGACTCATTGACCTGAATAACTTGCTTTGCGTCACTATTTAATTGAGTCAACACGACAACATTGGGTTGTTCATCCATAAGCCATTGTCCATGCACCACATTCACTATACTGGTAAACTGTTGCGCTAAGCCATTAAAGGCCGTGTTTGTTATTTTTTCTTGTTGACTAAAAAACACGTCAAGCAATAACTTCATCAAGACCATAATGATGACGACAACCACGATAAATTCGACTACTGAACCTTTTTTTTTATCTGCATTATTCAAGAAGGGGCTAGCCATAGTTAACCCTGCATAGCCGAAGCCATGTCCCACATTGGGGTGAATATACCTAACGCTAACACAAGTACCATCGCCGCTACGACAACTAAGAGTAGCGGTTCAATTCTGGCGGTAAGGGTTTCCAAATCATAATCAACTTCGCGTTCATAATAATCACCGACCTCGTTAAGTAACTCATCAACACGACCCGTTTCTTCACCAACATCAATCATTTGCAGTACTAAAGGCGTAAATAGAGTACTGGCAGCAGCGGAACGTAATAAGCTGTCTCCACTTTCGATACTTTGCCGCATTGCGTTGATTTTACCTTGCATATAACTATTATCTACCGCATCGGCGACCAAGGTCAGCCCCGTGGTCATAGGGACACCCGCTTTTAAGACAATAGCAAAGCTATGAGAGAAACGAGCCAATATAGACCGCTCGATGATACTGCCAATAATGGGGATTTTTATCTTGCGCTTATCCCATTGGTATCGCCCTTTTTTAGTTTTGAGTGACTTACCGATGAAAAAAAACAGCAAAAAAACACCAACGAGCATATGTGGCCAGTAGTTTAAAAACAGGTTTGAACTGGCCATAATAAAACGCGTGGCGAGTGGTAATTCTGCACCTAAACGCGCGAACATAGAGGCAAACGTTGGGATAACAAGTATATTCAAAATAACGATGGCCGTTAATATGGCTATGAGCACCATAGTCGGATAGCGTAATGCGGCTTTGATCCGTTTACGGGTGCTTAATTCACGTTCAAAATAATTGGTTAATTTTAAAAAAGATTGATCTAGCTGCCCCGTATTTTCACCCACATGGATCAATGAGACAAAAAGATTTTCAAAAATTTTAGGATGGTGATTGAGCGCCGAAGATAAAGTGTAGCCCTCTTCAAGTTGCTTGCCTATCGTTGTTAATGCCTTTTTAAGCGTTTTTGAATTGGCTGATTCAGCCATGCCATTAATGGCTCTTAAGATAGGTACACCCGAACGCATTAAGGCATACATTTGTCGACAAAAAACAATTAACTCATCAATTGAAACGCGGCCATTATTGAGTAATTCCAAGACATCTATATTGTTACTTTTTTGCTGTGTTGCGACAATAGAAATGGGGGTAATACCCATACTAAAGAGTTTTTCTGCCGCAGAGTTTTCCGTACTAGCTTCGATGCTATGTTTTACTTGGCTGCCGTCTTTTTTTCGCCCAGTATAATTAAATGTCGCCATAAAATCTCTCTGTCCTAATCTATGCTAGTTGAATATTTTTTTGTTGATTAGTTAACATCAATTGTTTCAACCAAACGTAATACTTCTTCTACGGTGGTGACACCTTTAACGGCATAATCAAATGCTGCTTTAGCTAAGGGGGTAAAGTTAGGGCTTTCCTTGGCAAGCTTAGTGAATAACTCACTGTCATTTCGCTTTAAAGCCGACATCATACCTTCGTTCATTTCCAGTAGTTCAAAGACACCTATTCGGCCTTTATAACCAGTATATTGACAAGATTGACAGCCTTTACCCTGCATAAACTGGGTACTTCGAGCCTGTTCTCCGGCTAAATTAGTTAACCAAAATAACTCTTGTTCATCCGTTTGATATTCAATAGCACAGGAGCTACAAACGCGACGAACAAGTCGCTGAGCAATGACGGCTCTGAGGGCTGTACCGACTAAAAACCCTGCCGCGCCCATATCAATTAACCGTAAGGCACTCGTTATAGCATCATTGGTATGCAAGGTTGATAACACTAAATGACCTGTTATTGCGCCTCGTAAACCTATTTCAACGGTTTCTTGATCACGCATTTCACCCACCATCATAATATCGGGATCTTGACGAAGTGCGCTACGAAGAATTTTTGAGAAGGTTAGATCAATCTTAGTGTTAATTTGTACTTGGTTTATTCGGGGTAAACGATATTCAACGGGGTCTTCAACGGTTATTATTTTTTTACTGGCTTCGTTTAACTCACTTAATGCCGCATATAACGTTGTGGTTTTACCACTACCCGTAGGGCCTGTCACTAAAATCATGCCATGTGGGCGCTTAATTTGCATCCGAACACGCTTAATAATATCTGTTGGCATACCTGTTTGGTCTAGTGAGAGTAGGCCCGCAGATTGGTCTAATAAACGCATAACTACGGATTCACCAAATTGTACTGGCATGGTCGACATACGCACATCGATGTTATGACCGTTAATATCTAAATTGAAGCGGCCATCCTGCGGAATACGCTTTTCTGAGATATCAAGACCTGCCATTAACTTAAGGCGCAACACCATTGCTGAGGCAATTTTATTCTCTTTAAGTATTTTCTCTTGTAAGACACCATCAATACGTTGACGAATACGTAATTGTTGCGCTTCTGGCTCAATATGAATATCAGATGCGCGCATTTGCACCGCATCTTCAAAGACTGATTGCAATAACTTACCTACCGTTGCATCCCCATCTTCATCAAGAAAGCTCGTTTGCAAATCAAAGCTAGAAGATTCTTCGTATTCTTCTTCTAATTGGCTAGCAAAAGATTCAATTTCAGCGGTACGACGATATAAAGCATCAAAAGCATCAAAAATCTGCGATTCCATGACAACCGCAAGCTCAATTTCTTTAGGCGAAAGTATGTGTTCTAACTGGTCTAAACCACTTAAGTCAGCAGGATCACTCATCCCTAATAACACTGAAGAGCCTTTATCTTCAATAATTAAGGCTCTTAATCGTCTGGCATGCACTTCAGGCAGCAAATTAGCAACATCAGCAGATATTTTATATTGGGAAATGTCCAAAAATGGCACACCTAATTGTTGTGCCAAAAATTGCAATAGATGTTTTTCAGATAAATAACTTAGATCTATTAGGGTATCACCGAGCTTACGACCCGTTTCTTTTTGACTCGCTAATGCTTGCATGAGTTGCTCATTAGAAATGATATTTTCATAAACTAATAAGTCACCTAAACGCATCTTTAACTTGGGTGCTGCCATAATTTTTCCTACTGTCCTATTACTTGTATGCGTTGCTTAATAAAGTTTTCTGAGGAGATGGATAAGTCATTTTTAGTCAGCGCTTGGTTATATGCCACACTCGCTAAATTAAATTGACTATTCTTATCGTATAAAACAGCCAAACCTAATAGCCAGCGCCCAACGTCTGGCTGCATGGTGGTCAATAGTTGATAAGCCTTAACCGCGACTTTGTTTTGCTGTGCTTGTTGTGCCGTATTGGCCAGCATCACTTGGTATTGCTCATCTTTTAATTGATCTAAAGGTTTTAAGGTCTTTAATGCTGCGGTCACCTGCCCTTGCTGTAAATGAATACGGGCTTTCATCTTGCGTAAACTACTGTCTTGGCTATCCAAGGCAATGCCTTGCGAAAGCAGGCTAATTGCGTCTCGATAAGCTTTGCGTCCAAACCATAAGGCCGCTAATTTTTTCCGTGTTTGGCTATCACTTGGCTTTAAAATGACCACCTCTTCTAAGAGTTTTTCAGCTTTTTCGATTTGCCTTGCCTCGATGGCTTTCTCGGCAAGGGCTAACTTTTTCTCGGCTAAGTCATTCGCCGATAATTGATGCCGAGACACCGACATTTTACCTGCCTTAGCCTTGTTCATTGGCGCAACCGAATCCGTGTCAGTATCTGTGATAAAGGCTCGCTTTATCGCAGGTGTTACATGGGTTGAGCGATTAGTTGCAAGCACCGTTGGCGTGATTGGGTGAGTACTCTTTAAAGCGGGCTTGCTTGAAGGCCGATGACTTAAAGGTACTGTGCTTAGAGGTAAATGACTTGATACCGTCTTAACTGAGTCAACTGGCTCAATAACTTCAGCCTCAAGCGGCATGCTTACTTCTTGTTTACCCCGATTATTTTTAGCTTGTAGCGGCGCAGCGATAGCAGTTATCGATCTCTGCAGAGTCTTTTTATTGACACCTGCTTGCGTCAAGGTGTTTTTTTGCGGACTTGTGGTAGCGCTATCGTTATCAGTGCCATTGCTCCTTTGCTGGGTTGACAACTGGCTTAACGGCTGGGTTACCTGATTGGTGAACTGTGCCGCCCTTAACGCTTTGTTTTCGCTCATTAACTGCCAAATATAAAAACTAACAAAGCATAATATTAGAACGATAACACTGGTCACTAGCACTATTTTTCTAGCAGAATAACCTAGCTCAGCATGATTGAATTGAACCATACTTTTATTGGGCTCTGGATTTCGTTTGTCTAAATCCTTTAACATTTGGTTGATGACACTCATAATTTAAGTACCAAAATATAATAAAATAACAGCAATGCACTAGAAATCACTAAAGATGAAAAAATCCACAACTTGCGGTTCGAGCCTTGGTCAATGCTCTCGGTATCTGCTATTGCTGCCTTTAAAATTTTCCCTGTCATTTTGTGACGTCCTTGACCATAAGAAAGCATGAGCATTTTGTGACATAAAACATTCACTAAACGGGGGATTCCTTGACTGAATCGCGCTATTTTTTTACAGGCTTTCACCGAAAAAATATCTGCGCCTTTATACCCTGCCACTTGCAACCTATAGTGAATATATTGTTGTACTTCATGGGCGTTCATCGGCCTTAATTTATAAGAAAAGGTTATACGTTGCCTTAATTGCCTAAACGCTGTGGTTGCTAAACGATCATCAAGCTCGGGTTGAGCAAATAAAACCACTTGCAATAACTTACGTGTTTCAGTCTCTAAATTAGTGAACAACCTCAAAGCTTCTAAACTGTCTTCTGGTAACGCTTGCGCCTCATCCAGTATCAGCACCACTGAATGCCCCTGACTATGCAACGCTAATAAACGTGTTTGAATACGCTGAGTCAGTAACTGTACTGACATGCGCTGTGCGTGTTTAACGCCCAATTCAACCGCAACCGCTCGCCTTAATTCATCGGGGTTTAAATAAGGGTTGGGAATATAGGCAGTAACAAAGTGATCGGGCATTTCATTGAGCAATTTTCGACATAGCAAGGTTTTACCTGTGCCGACTTCACCAATAACCTTAATGAAGCCTTCCCCCGTTTGCAGTGCGGTTGAAAGCACAGCTAACGCTTCATCATGCATAACCATTGGAAAATAAAAATTTGTATTAGGCGTTAAAGTAAAAGGTAACTCTCCTAAGCCAAAATGATATAAGTACATAGCTACTCCACTCGGTGAGCTAATTAAGCTAAACCAAACAAAAAAAACGAATGCTTATTTACCGCCTTTAATGATTGTTTGCTTCGCCTGCTGCGCAAACATCATTTGCTTGCGCATATTCAGCATCATAGCATTGCTCTTGGCATACTTGTGTCAATGTACCCTCAGCAGATAATTGACATGTTGTCCTTTCTTCTGGAAACCACTTTGTTAGTAAGCTGCGGGCATCTTTTAATTGACTTTCCCATGTGTCTTGACCGACAACAATGGGCTTGAGCATAATCACTAATTCACGCTTTTGTGATGTTTGTATCTTACTGGTAAATAATTCACCAAGGAAGGGGATATCACCTAATATAGGCGTTTTAGACTCTTGATCTATGTTATAGGTTTCAATTAAACCACCAATAATCACCACTTCACCAGACTGAGCACGAATAATCGTATCTGATTCTCTAACACTACTTTGTGCTAGTGGTAAAATAAGGATCTCTTCACCTATTTGAATGGTTTTATTTTGCTCATTAATAACGGTTACGGACGGGTGTACATGCAAAATAACACTACCATCGGCACTAATTTGTGGCGTTACATCAAGCGCAATGCCCGAGAAGAAAGGGGTTAATTCAACCTCCGGTGTTGTCGTCGTCGAAGTACCCGTTGTTGTTGTGCTGGAAACCTCAGTAACAAAGTATTCATCTTCCCCGACTTTAATCAGTGCTTTTTGGTTATTCGTCACGGTAATTCGAGGGCTAGAAAGCACCTGAACATTGCCTTGTGTTTGTAATAACTGGATAACCGCTGAAAAGTCACGGCCATTGATTACTTTATCCACTGTGATGGTGCTGACACCACCAATAGCACTCGAAATAACATTACTGATAACAGCTCCCGTTGTTGAGTATCCGATATCTGCACTTCCCATCTGACCAAGCAAGTCACCCCACTCAATGCCCTGCTGATAATCATCGCTTAGTGTCACTTCCATTATTTTTGCTTCAATGATGACTTGGCGATGCAAGTGTGTTTCTGTTGCGGAGAGAAACTTCTTCACCGCAGTGATTTCTCGCGGTAAAGCACGAACGGTAATCAAACCTGCGTGCGGTGAAACGATGACTGAACGTCCCTCACCCGTACCAACAAAAGCGGTGAGTGACTCTTTAAGTTCAGTCCAAAAATCAGACTCATTTTCAGTATTTAAATTAACACCACTACTTTGATTACTCGAGTTGTTACTGCTGCTATTATTACTACTGTTATTGTTGTTACTACTACTACTGTTATTGTTATTGTTTGAATCGTTATCTGAGATACCACCAGAATTGACCGTAGTACTTGAAGAGCCGTAGCGTTTAAGAAATAAATAATTCAAGGCAATTGTTTCAGTACGTATGCCCGGAGGAAAGATTTTCACAATATTATTACGGCGAATTATTTCATAACCATAAACATCCTCAACCACAGATAAGGCTTCGGATAAGGTAACATCAGTTAAATTCAGTGAAATGGTTCCTGTCACTTCAGGGTGAATAACAATGCTATAATGTGATCCTCTAACAATCGCTTGAAAAAAGTCTTTAGCTTCAACTTCTGTTGCCGATATTTCTAAGCGTTTTTCAGCTAACATACCTTGCCTGAGCTGCCTCATGTCAGTTAGCATAAGTTCTTGCTGAACAGAATCTGGCACTTGGGTTAATGGCTTTGGTCCGTTCAGCGCTTTCGTTTCTTTAAGCGCTAAGTCTAAACTGTCTTTCATATCTACTGGCTCGTTAGGTACTGATTGACAGCCTAGCAAGGTGATGAACAACGTTGTCAGAGCAATTTTTAGTTTAAATTTTTTCATAAGAATGTTTGTTTTTATCACTTGTTAGTTACCACATTTTCTATCACACGACTTTTGAAACCTTTACTTTTAAAAACATTAAGTTTCAACCGTTTAAGTTTGCTACGTAAGATCACACTATGACTATTAATGGCGGTGATACGATAGGCTCCCACATAGTCAAACATTTTATAGATTTCACCATTAATCACGGCAGTATGAATGCCATCTCCATGGATAATTGAGGTTAATTTAAAACTACTATCCTGTTTTAGTGAATTATAACGGTTAGAGCCGCTCACACCAAAGGGGCGAGTGGGATCAACTTCTGCCGCTAAAGCAACCGAGGAGTTGAGTAATATAAAGGCAAAGAAACCTGCGGTTACTATTGAACTTAAATTCATTTTAGACACCAATAAACCCCTGTTCAAATCCTAAGCTATAAATAATTATTTCGACTTCACTGTGAGGATACTCGATCACTTCAAATTGAAAGTCTTGCCAAAAAAACTTCCATGGTAATTGTTCAAGTTGACGCAGGTAATTACGTAATTGGAAATATTGACCCGCCAGCTTTATCTTCATACCATGCTTATATAAATTTATTCCACGTTGCTCAGTGGTTGGCGAGTGCTTGATTATATCGGTGTTCGACTGGGCCACGTTTTGCTGTAATAAGGGCTGAGCACCGATTAGCTCAAAAGAAAGTAACGAGACTCCTGACTCTAATGTCAGTAATTCTAGTAACGCTTCACGCATTTCAATTGGGCTAATTAAATCAGAAGTCAAACGCAGTAATTGACTATCAAACTTGTCAAGCTTAGCTTCAAGTTGCTCTATTTGCTTAATAATATCTTCATCGAAATCTTTTTCAAGTGCACTTTGATATTCTTGAATGGTAAATTCAAGCTTCTTTATAGAAGACTGTATGGCTCCGTTTTTCTTATCGTATGTGACTATTTGGGTACTTTTATCATCAATAAAAAAATAGGACATAAGGAAAAATATTGTCACTATGCCCGTGAGCAGTACTAAGCTTTTTTCTCGACTGCTCAGTTGAAAAAATTTATCACTGTATGCTCGCCATTGTTGCTTCATTGACCCCCCCCCTTGCTTGCTACTGAACTCACCACAAACTCGGTAATATTTTGCTCATTATTAGTCAGTTTGAAATTCAGAAATGTTTTACCTGAGAGTAAGCTTGATTTTTTGAAGCCTGCCAACCAGGCAGGGACCGCTTGAGGATTCCGAGCAAGTCCAGTAAAACTCATCGCTGCCGAGTTAATACTGATCTTTTGTAATCTAATATCTTTATGATGCATCGCAGATAAGTCATTCATTGCCATAACAAAACCACCGGCAAAGGTTTCATTTGAGTCAGTGAGTTTAGTTAATAGTGCATCTTTTTGCTGCATTACCAATTGTATAATATCTAGCTGTTGCTTTAAGGCAGGCGTAATTTCCTTATTTTCCAGCTGAGACTCTAATTGCTCAATGAGTTGATTTTTCTGCTGCTGTTCGGCAAGCAAGCCATCATAGGTGACTTCTGCTTGACTATAGCTCACTTCAGTCATAATAGAGCAAATGACCATAATAAGTAATAACCCTAGCCAAACACCCACCACATTGACCAGAGTCAACAAAGACTGTTCAGGAAAAAGATCCGCTTGTAATAAATTAATGCTATGTTTAGCTGCCATATTGATCTCCCTCTGAACCTGCTACGTCGGTGTCATAAGGGCTATTATCGATACTAGCGCCAATCGCTGCCGCAAAGTCTCGGTGCTGACAATAGGGGCGAGGTAATTCCAGTAAGCTCACCGGTATCGATGTATTATCAGCTAACAGTTCAACAAAGAGATTTTCTAATTCAATGGGTAGGAGTACTTTAATTGCTTTTATGGGCGCTTGCTTTAACTGTCGTTCAAAGTAATCTGCTGAGCGCTGAACCTCTAAACTAATAGCATCAATAATGGCAGAGGAGAGTTCTTCCCTTGTTTTACTGGCAATTTGTGAAAATCCCCGTAAACGGCGGTAGAAAAATATTTGTTGCTGTTTAACAATCACCAGCACAATTTCTTCACTGGGTTGCTGACAGATTAGCAAAACTGCCTCACCTTTAGGCGGTAGTAAGTTGGCGAAAGCAAAGACTTGCGTGGTAATAGCACTAACCTTTACCAAGCCTTGCTCTGTAACGGCCACTAAATCTTTCAATTCATCTAAGCGAGCACAAACCACATTGATTTTATCTTTACCACCGGCAAGCGTTGGGATATCAAAATAATCGAGTAACATATTGTCAGGTGAGATACTGACCAAATCTTTAATTTGCCATTTTAAGGCCGCATTTATTTCGCTATCAGGGACGGACGGTTTATCTACTTGTACCACTTGAGATTGCGCCTCACTGAGCACTAAGGTAGCATCCCCTTCAAGCCCTTTTTTATGGAACTTTTGTATCATTTTAACAAAATCAGTCTGTTTTACTTTTTCATGTTGGAAGATAACTTTAGCAGCTGTTTTTTTAGCAGGATCACTATCACTTTTTTGCGCAGGAATTGAGCACAAGGAGATACCCTGCTGTTGAAAAGCAATACCAATTCGCTGACAAGAACTCTTTTTTGCAAAAAGTTGGCTTAATTTCGTTAAAAATGACATTTATTGGGCAATATCGTCTAGAGCTTAATTAGCTGTAATATACACTTTATTGTAGCTGTAGAGCAAGTTTTAGCCGTTTTAATTCCTTTTATACCAACCGGTTCAGGTCAAATCGTAACAGTAGCTATGCAGATAATTGAGGGCAGGAGGGAAACGCACATTAACTTAACAATAACATTACAAGCACACCGCGCGCTCATTACATGTTTATCACAAAAAACTTACAATAACACCGCAAGCCTTTGAAAAAAAAGACCTGAAGATTAGAAATATGTGGTCAAGTAACAAGATAGTTTATACTGGCTTCCATTCTATTAAAAATTTACCTTTAGTTGAAAAATATGTGTCAACCGCTTTCAAGATTACAAAAAATATCACATCCTCTTTTTGATAAATATAAGCTTGATGTTCGCGTAAAACGTGATGATCTATTGCATAACGTTATCTCGGGTAATAAATGGCGAAAACTAAAATACAATCTAGTGCAACTTAGTGAAGGCAATTATCGCGGTGCCTTAACCTTTGGCGGTAGTTACTCTAATCATCTTCATGCTTTTTCTTATGCATGTAAACAACACAAGATCCCTTGCCTTGCGGTTATTCGTGGCGAAGCGCTTTATGCCAACAACTTTACTTTAAGCTGGGCAAGGCATTGGGGTATGCAATGTCACTTTGTTGACCGTAAAACCTATCGCCGCCGATTCGATCCAGATTTTATTGCTGAATTACAGCGATTATATCCTGATTATTTTATCATTCCTGAGGGAGGCAGTAACTCGCTAGCCATTAATGGTGTCGCTGAGTTGATGGCTGAGTTAGATCAGCAAACAGATTTTGATACCATAATGACACCCGTGGGCAGTGGTGGAACAATGGCAGGTTTAATCTTTGGTGATTGTATTACCAAAAGCAAAGCACATAACATTTTAGGCATTGCGGTATTAAAACAAGCCGAATACCTTATTGATGAAATAAAGCACTTACTGCCATCCCAAGCACATGAACATGAGAGCTGGCAATTACTAAGCCATTTTCATCGCGGTGGTTATGGCAAGTTCAGCAATGCTGATAGTCAGCGCATCATCGCATTCAATCAAAAAACGGGCATCACCTTTGAACCGGTATACACGGGCA
>JBAHZW010000043.1:0-5394 GCA_037132835.1 Colwellia sp.
TTGAGATACAACCACGCTTAGCTATTTTTTATCCTTTGATAAAACACTAAAAGAGTAACGTGTAGTTGATTGATAGGTTTGCTCTGGCTGTAAATAAGGGCAAGGTTGTGACCATTGCAAATTATTAGGGGCATCAGGTAAGTATTGTGTTTCTAATGCGATGCCAGCATGACAACCATATATTCTCTCTCCCCTTGCAGGTGTCCCCTGTAAGAAATTACCAGTATACAAGTGTAGCGCAGGTTTGCTGGTGCTTACTGCCAGCTGTATCGAGCGGTCTGGTGCGGTTAATGTTAACACTACTTTTCGACTATCTTGATCACCATTAAGTAAAAAGGAGTGATCATAACCGGATTGATTTTGTTGTTGTAAATCACTTAAAAAATCTTGCTTGATAACCTTCTCTTGTACAAAATCAAAACTACTGCCTGTTACGGGGGGGAAGCTCCCTAAGGGGATACCTTTCTCATCGTTGGGAGCATAGCGGTCAGCTTTAATTTGTAACCGATGTGTTAAACAGTTTTGTCCTTTTTCAGCCCCCAGTAGGTTAAAATAAGCATGGTTTGTTAGGTTAACAGGGCAAGTTTTATCGGTATTTGCTCTGTATTCGATCGATACTTCATTTTGATCGTTAAAATGATAGCTAACCATAACAGCAAGATTGCCAGGAAAACCTTGATCCCCATCTTTAGAGAGCAGTGAGAAAATAATTTTATTTTTCTCTTGTTTCACGACCTGCCAACGACGTTTATCAAACCCTTCGAGACCTCCATGAAGGGTATTATCAGCCTGATTAATTGATGTTTGAAAGCACTGTCCATTAATTTCAAATTTACCGTGTTTAATGCGATTTGCATAGCGCCCAACAGTTGCGCCTAAGTAGACCTGCTGTTGAAGGTGCTTCTCCATACTATCAATGCCTAACAGTACTTCTCGTAATTCATCTTGCATTTTAATCTTACAACTTAGCCACGTTGCTCCGACATCCATGACCGTAATACTTGAGCCTTGTTTGTTGGTTAGGGTAAATATATTTGCAACTTGGCCATCAGAAAAAGGTGTCAACTGCATTTCTTGCTTTCTATACATATACTTTCTCATTATTTTATTCAGAGTGAGCCTCCTAAATAGAAAAGTTGCCTTAGCAATGAATTTTTTGTGTCAGGCAACATCACCAACGTATGCTATTTACGATTGAAAAGTAAGAGCATTAAAAAGGAGTGAAGCAACTAAACGACTAAACTCGCACCTTGTGTCGCTTGGCAAACGTAGATGCTCTCTTTTAAACCCGTCAGTTTTTCATATTCATTTTCAACAGCATGCCTAACTGAGTTGACCTTGTCAGGGGACATAAGGGCAACAATACAGCCTCCAAACCCCCCCCCAGTCATGCGCACTCCGCCCTCATCACCGAGCTGTTTTTTAACAATATCAACTAAACTATCAACTTCAGGTACGGTGATTTCAAAATCATCTCGCATCGATGCATGTGACTCCGCCATTAGCTGTGCCATACGTCTAAGATCTTTCTCTTGTAATGCCTTCGCGGCGGCTAATGTGCGCTCATTTTCAGTGATCACGTGACGCGCTCGCTGGAAAACAATGCGGTCAATTTTGTCTGCGCCCTGCTCCAGTTGCTCAATCGTTAAATCACGTAACGCGGTTACCGAAAAAGCTTTTGCTGCCACTTCACATTGCTCACGGCGCAAGTTGTATTCACTCTCCACTAAGCCACGTTTTTTGTTAGAATTAATTATCATAATCACCATTTCTTCTGGCATTGAAATCGCGCTACTTTCTAGGCTACGACAATCAAGTAATAATGCATGATTTTCTTCTCCACAGGCTGAGATTAATTGGTCCATGATGCCACAGTTGCAACCAACAAATTCATTCTCAGCTTTTTGGCCATTTAATGCGATTTCTTTTGCAGTGATTTTTAGATCATATAATTCTTTGAAAGTTTGACCGATAACAACTTCTAAAGAGGCTGATGAGCTCAAGCCCGCTCCCTGTGGAACATTACCGCTAACAACGATATCTGCACCCGAAAATTGGTAACCTGCATCCTGTAAGCATTTCACTACACCACGAATATAGTTTGCCCACATTTTGCTTTCGATAAACTCAATATTTTCACTTAGGTCAAAGTGATCTGTCTCGTTGCCATAATCGACCGAAATTAAACGCACGATATTGTCTTTTCGTGCAGAAGCCGCCACGACGGTTTGGTAATTAATCGCGCAGGGCAAGACAAAACCATCATTATAATCTGTGTGTTCACCGATCAGATTTACTCGTCCTGGTGCTTGAATTATATGTTGTTGCGAGTAGCCAAACTGCTCTTCAAAAATTTCACTAACTACATCTTCTAGTTTGTTTTTTTGTTGTGTTTTCATCGTGATATATCTCTTATTTTTGATCTTCTGCGCAATAATGAATATCACTCACTGCACGTAATTTTTCGGCTGCTTGTTCGGGCGTTAAATCACGTTGACTTTCAGCCAGCATTTCGTAACCCACCATAAACTTACGCACACTTGCCGTGCGTAAAAGGGGAGGATAAAACAGAGCATGTAACTGCCAATATTCTGTTTCTTGTTGAGGCTCTTTAAAGAAAGGAGCGTAATGCCAACCCATTGAATAGGGAAATGAACATTTGAATAAATTATCGTAACGGCTGGTTAGTTTTTTAATTGCAATGGCAAGATCATCACGCATCTCATCAGATAAATCACTGATGCGAGCAACTGGTGTTTTAGGCAGTAACATTGTTTCAAATGGCCATGCTGCCCAATAAGGTACAACTGCTAACCAATGTTCAGTCTCTACCACGGTACGTTCACCATCTGCCAACTCACTGTTCACGTAATCGACTAATAGGTTGCTTTTATTTTCCTGATGATATGCTTTTAATAGTTTATCTTTACGTTCAATTTCATTGGGCAAGAAGTTACTTGCCCAGATTTGCCCATGTGGATGTGGCTGTGAACAGCCCATCATTGCTCCTTTGTTTTCAAAAGCCTGCACCCAAATGTAATGTTTTCCTAATGTACTTATCTGTTCATCCCAAGTATCAATTATCTGACGTATGTTGCTGTTTGGTAATTGAGGTAGCGTTTTGCTGTGATCCGGTGAAAAACAGATAACACGACTTAAACCGCGGGCACTCTCTAAACGAAAGAGAGGGTTGCTTGATGGCATTGCATCAGGAGTATCTGTTGTCAGGGCTGCAAAATCATTAGTAAAAACATAAGGCCCCTTATAGTCTGGATTTTTATCGCCAGAGATGCGGGTATTATTGGCACAGAGAAAACAGTCACAGTCATAGCTTTTATCGTTTAGTGGCTCAGGTTGCTCGTCTTGACCTTGCCAAGGACGTTTGGCTCTATGTGGTGACACTAGAATCCATTGTCCAGTGAGCGGATTGTATCGACGATGGGGATGGTCTAATACGTTAAATTTTGAAGACATAAAATTACCACTTAATTAATGAATACGTTTATTTTTTGTTAAATTACTTGCTATAACCGCTTGGGTTTAAAGACTGCCAACGCCATGTATCCTCGCTCATTTCTTTGAGGGTTCTGGTCGCTTTCCAATTTAATTGTGTGTTTGCTTTTTCTGTATCTGCCCAGCACTGTGCAATATCACCAACTCGACGAGGATGAATTTGATAGTTAATTTTTTTCCCACAAGCCTCAGAAAAAGCATTAACCATCTCCAACACACTACTTCCTTGTCCAGTACCAAGATTGAAAACATGTAATCCAGGTTGCTCGCCGACGCGATTAAGAGCGGCAATATGACCGTCAGCAAGATCCATTACATGAACATAGTCACGCACACCAGTACCATCTTTGGTTGCATAATCGTTGCCAAAAATGGCCAACGACTCGCGACGACCCACAGCGACCTGTGCAATAAAGGGCATTAAATTATTAGGTACTCCCTGCGGGTCTTCACCCATTAAACCAGATGGATGTGCGCCAACAGGATTAAAATAACGCAGCAGGGTGATGCTCCATGTGGGATCAGAAAAATGTAAATCTTTAAGACATTCCTCAACCATAAACTTGCTACGACCATAAGGATTGGTCACCGCACCGGTTGGGGCTGCTTCAGTAATGGGGACTGTTTCAGGATCACCATAAACGGTTGCAGATGAACTAAATAAAAGACTTTTAATGCCCGCTTTACCCATTTCATCCGCTAATACTAATGAGCCATGCACATTATTATCAAAATAATTGAGTGGTTGACTAACGGATTCGCCAACGGATTTTAAACCAGCAAAGTGAATAACAGATCGAATATCATGCTCTCTGAAAATTTGTTGGAGTAGATCTCGATCGCGAATATCACCTTTATAAAGCGCAGGTGTAACACTATTTAATTGAGCAATTTTGTCTAATACAAGCTCACTACTATTGTGTAAGTTGTCGATAATAATGGGAGTAATTCCTGCTTGGATGAGCTGTACACAGGTATGACTTCCGATATAACCACAACCGCCAGTGATTAATACTTTCATTAATTTCTCCAGTCTTTTTTATGAATAGATTATCTATAAATTGATAATCCTCAATGAACATAGTGTAAATAATAAGCATAAACAATGAAAATGTAAACGTTTTCATTATTATTTTTTTAAAAACGAAGACAGTGTACCTTTATTTCGTGATGAAGCGCATGAACAAAGAGTAGTATTCGTTGTGGTGGGGGATCTTTCATGACAACTTAGGAGCAAGTTATTTCAGCAAAACTAAAATGATAAGCCTCCATGAAAGTCATCGAAATAAATAAATGAAAGTATTCGGCTCCGTAGATTAAGTCGACAATATTAATTACTTCTCTTACAGCAATCGATCAACGTCAACTACACTCATATCTTATTCTTGATCATAAGCAATTGCGTATACGATGTAATCGTATACATTCGTTTGTAGCTGTGTATACTTTTTACTCATACTGGTACTTAGAGTTGAACGTGTCAGTTGCCGATTTACGCAAAGGATAATGATGAAAACATTTTTGGAGATAATGACCGCCCGAGATTGGGAAAATCAGAATGTGATCCAACAAAATGTTGTTGACGCACATGCCCCTTTGCATGCTTTTCATTCTCCCGAGGCCGCGCGTTTTCAACATGCATCGGAATTTCAACAGTCATTAAACGGTCAATGGCTTTTCCAATTATTTTCTCAGCCTGAAAAGGTGCCGAGCAACTGTATTGAGAGCCACTTTGATGATCGTGATTGGTCTGCGATCACTGTCCCGAGTAACTGGCAACTACAGGGCTATGATAAGCCCATCTATACTAACGTAAAATACCCTTTTACAGATGAAGCGCCTTTTGTGCCACGGGAAAATCCTACCGGTATTTATCGCCAT
>JBAHZW010000038.1:0-11597 GCA_037132835.1 Colwellia sp.
ATCTCAATGCCCTCTTCATCGGTATAACTTAAATCAACAATACGATCCGCGGTATCATCAACGAGTTCACAACGTTCATTGAAGCGAGTTGGCTGAGTAACATCAATTTTATAGGTCACGCCATCAATCACATCATAATTAAAAGTTGGGTGTGCCCAGTTAATTAACATCTGCGTTTCGGATGAATGCGCATTAATCATATTAAACTGATTTGCACTGCACTCTAACCAATCTTTAACCTCAGCACCCGTAACTTTAACCGCGACTAAGGTATTTGGATAAAGATATAGGTCGGCGGCACTTTTGTAAGTCAACTCACCTGTAGCGACTTGCACATAAGTATCCGCATCCGCGGCGGTACTATGACGGCCTCCAGCCTTAAAGGGTGCAGAAGCTGAAAGCACAGGAATATCAATTAAATCATCCGTTAAGTTTTGCTTCACTTTGGCTATTTGCGCATCCGATACAATTTGCACGGTTGGATCATCTTGAACTAAGCTTAGGAAGCTGTACATATTGGCAGACGCTTTGCCGATGGGTTGATCAACAAATTTAAGGGTCGCTAAATGCGCTGACTTAACGGCGGCATAAATAGCAAGATCAGCGGCAACTAATTCAGGTTGTTCCGCGTTTGCATCATAAATCGGCTCAGCTTTCGCCGTACCGTCAATCACGACCCATGCCCCATGACGCCTTTCAAGTTTAAGGTCAACGATGCCTAGATTGTCACCCCAACGTCCGGGCATAACCGCAGCAACACCATTAATAGTCCCTTTAGCTAGATCGGCATTCTTTAGATGGGTAAACCTTGATGACGGGAATACCGCGTGGCTATGCCCAAAAGTAATAGCATCTATATTGTCAACAAGTGATAAAGCGTAAGTCGCATTTTCATCATTAACATCAACAGGATCAGTGGGTGTACCGACACCTGAATGAGGGATGGCCACAATAACATCAGCGCCTTGCGCCTTCATCAAAGGAACAAATTTTTCAGCCGCTTCAACAATGCCCATCACAGAAACTTTACCAAACAAGTTTTTTTTATCCCAGAGCATAATTTGCGGAGGAACAAAGCCAATATAGCCAATTTTAATCACCTGCTCATCGCCGTAATTATCAATAACACGTTTTTCTTCAATAAGATAAGGCGTGAAAAGGTTATCACCTGCTTTTTTATTTCCCCGGCAATCTGACTTACATAATACGTTGGCGTTAATATAAGGGAAATTAGCACCCGAAATCGCTTCATTTAAAAAATCTAAGCCGTAGTTAAACTCATGATTACCAATATTACCAACAGAATAACCCAACGTATTCATTGCCTTGTATACGGGGTGAGTTTTACCAAGGGTTTTATTATTTTTAAATAGCGTGGCAATATAGTCACCCATCGGGCTACCTTGCAATAAATCGCCATTATCCACTAAGACCGTATTTTTAACTTCTGCCACTTTTTGTTTAATTAAGCTCGCCGTTCTAACAAGACCAATGCTGGCATCATATTCATTGCGATAATAATTATAATCCATGATATTCGCATGCAAATCGCTGGTTTCAAGTATGCGCAGTTCAACTTGAACAGCCTCTTTATTATTCGAACCACACGCAGTAAGACCCAATATTGAAACCATTATAATCGCTAAAAAATTTTTATTTAACATTGTCATTCTCTTATATACGATGTTTTTCAAGGGGCTTTAGTGGCTAGGGCTGTGTATACTGCTATTAAGCTGACTGTAACCACGCAGTTGATCATACCGCTGAATCTGATGCTTAGTTAATATGGCCTTTTGCTCAAGGTGAGCATTTAAATGCACATAACGAATACTCGCCTGAAGTTTACCAATATCTGTTATGCGTGTTTTTAATGAAACTGAATCTATGGTGCTTACAGAAAAATGTAAATCAAGCTCCTGCTCTTTTTCCACATATAACCTTCCTAGTTTACTTGCCTGCGCTTTCATACGTTCAAAAATTTTTTGTGTTTGGCTTACCTGTTCTTTAGAAAGGTTTAGCTCTGTAGCTAGCTCTAACACATGACTAGGCCCGGGAAACTGATTTAGCTCTGCTGCCTTGCCAAACCCTAGCCCTTTACCGTTTAAATAAGCCGAGATTTGTTGCGGTGATAGCACTTTTATTTCACGCACTTCATGCATAGCATGGGGAGCACTCGTATTAGCCAATAAAGGAAAGGCCAATAGACTGAGAACGGTCGTAATGATGAATTTTTTCACGAAACCTCCTAAATAAGGTATAAAGCCAAGCTTATTTGAAGCGCTTTTTATATTACAAATGCCACAATAATTGCCGTTACTGCCAATACGCCATATTCCGCTGATCCTTTTGGAATGATGGAGAGTAGCCAAAAACACAAGAAAGCCAGCCCAAACAATATAGCACTACCAACGAAGACACCAACTAATGTATGCCCCATCAACAAGCCAGCGATTGATAAAGGAATGCTGAACAATAAGGCTGAAAAGAACGGCTCCTTTTTAACCAAATATAACTTATAAGATAAAGCTAACATTAAAAGTTTGAGAATAAAAAATAGCATGATCCACCTTGTAATATAATGCCCATTTAAGGGGCTGTTAATAGCAATAATACATTGTAACACTACAACATTATGGCATCACTACGCATCGAGGAGCAACTAACATCTTGCTCACCAGTGAGTAGGTTGGCATTTTTTTGATCTGAGTAATACCTCAATGTACATCCCAGTTTTACCGCGTTGTGACTGAAATGGTCAAGTAATATTGAGTATTCAATTAATGATAAAAGAGCAAGCCACTACAACAATAACATTAAAGCTATTAATGACGATGTAAAACAACAACGGGCTCTTTTTATGGTGGGATTTTATATGAGGTGAATCTAAAGGCTAATACCAGTTTCATTAAATTAGTTCCCACTCAGAGCTTGTCCGTGCTTTGAAAATAAATAGACTTTCTTTGTATATAGTCACTCTATATTAAAGGAATTCTGTGCGATTATCGAAGTACTGAGAAACTCCCAAAGGGCGAGTTTAAAAGGCTTACATGCTACGTTATTGATTTGACAAGGACGCTACATGGACGTAGCTTCTTAGAGAATGCAGGAGCATATTCTCCTGAATAACCATTCTCTTCAATCAATGCCTTGCCTATAAGCCTTTTAAATCACGCTGAGTGGGAAGAAACTTAGTGGAATTGGTATAATACCAATCCGCATAAGAGCGTGTGCTCTTATCGAGAGCCTAAAGGCATAGAGGTAAGCACCCTTCGGGCACCTATGGGCGGAATGGTATCATTCATTTATTAAAGGTTTACTGCTTTATTTATTCGGGATCACTAGGGATCATTATGTATAAAAAATTCTTTTTTAGCGCGGTGCTTGCTGCGTTTACTTTGCCTTTATTTGCACAGGGCGAAAAACCAGTAGCGCTATCAAATACTCCTGATATGTTAGCCGAGTCTGTCGCGGATCCTGCTGTTTTAAATACCGCGTTATTAATAAAAAAACTCACCAAAAAATTAGGTTTTGCTCATGTTAATGTTGAAAAGTCGCCTATGCCAGGGCTCGCATTAATTACGACTGAACAAGGCTTGTTTTATAGCGATTACAACGGGGATTTTTTAATTCAAGGTTCATTATTTAGTTTAGCGGGTGAGATGACTAATTTAACGGAAGCGAGTTTAGCTAAAGTCCGCCTAAAGGGTATAAAAGCCTTTGAAAATGATATGATCATTTATAAGGCAAAAAATGAAAAATATGTTGTGACTGCCTTTACTGATATTACCTGCGGTTATTGCCGAAAAATGCATGGGGAAATGGATGACTATAATGCTCGTGGAATAACCTTTAGATATTTAGCTTACCCTCGCTCAGGCATTAAAGACCGATTAGGTAACCTATCGGCTGGTTTTAAAGACTTACGTTCAATATGGTGCAGTGAAAACCCAGAACAAGCATTAACTAAAGCAAAACTAGGGAACAACGTTGCTTATCGAATTTGTGATAAACCCGTAGAAGCGCAATATAATTTTGGTCGTCAAATTGGTGTCACGGGTACACCCGCCATTATTCTTTCAAATGGCACTATAATTCCGGGTTACCAACCGCCGGCTCAATTAGAACAAATACTAAAACAAATATAATGTCCTGTTTGTTAGCGCACTAACTATCTAAATAAAGTACTTGCTGAATATCATCAAGTACTTTTTTTATGCTCAACAATACCTTACATAAGAAAAATAGAGTACGTACCGCATGAATAAAAAGATTATTCGCCGTGAAAAAGTATCCACTAAGCACTTACCTGAGTCTTTATCTGCCCCCCTGAAACAAATTTATGCCAGTCGGGGTATAAAGTCAGCGGCAGAGCTTGAGCTTAAGGTGGCTAATTTACAGGGCATGGTCGATGAAACTGCGTTAATGGGCATTGATAAAGCCTGTCAGCTCTTACATATCGCCCTGATTAATAAAACTCGCATTGTTATTGTCGGTGATTTTGATGCGGATGGCGCGACGAGTACGGCGTTAATGATGATAGCGTTAAGCCTTTTTGGTAGCAACCATCATCATTTTATTGTGCCGAATCGGTTTGAATATGGCTATGGATTAACCCCTGAAATTGTTGATATTGCTGCTGTGCAGCAAGCCCAAATGTTAATTACGGTTGATAATGGTATTAGCTGTCTTGCGGGGGTTAAGCGAGCAAAAGAGCTTGGCATGCAAGTGATTGTTACCGACCATCACCTACCGGGGCACTCTTTACCCATTGCGGATGCCATTGTTAATCCTAACCAACAGGGCTGTAATTTTCCCAGTAAAGCGTTAGCAGGGGTTGGCGTCGCTTTTTATTTGATGTTAGCGTTGAGAAAATATTGCCGAGAGCAACATTACTTTACCGAGCAGGGCATTGCCGAGCCTAATATTGCTCAGCTACTTGATCTTGTTGCTTTAGGAACGGTTGCTGATGTGGTGTCACTTGATGTTAATAACCGTATTTTGGTGGCACAAGGATTAAAGCGTATTCGTGCGGGGCAAACTCGACCCGGTATTCAAGCACTGATTGAAATAGCGAATAAAAATCAACAAAGGCTTGTTGCCAGTGATTTTGGCTTTGCCCTTGGCCCAAGAATTAATGCCGCTGGGCGTTTAGATGATATGTCTTATGGTATTAATTGTTTACTTGCCAGTGATCTTTCAAGTGCGCGGGTTATGGCGGCAGAGCTTGATGACTTAAACAAAACCCGTCGCGAAATAGAGCAGGGCATGCAGCAAGAAGCCGAGCAGGTGATGAGTTTACTCGAGCTCAGTGGTGATTTTAAGCAAGGTAGTGACGTCAGTACGCTGCCTTTTGCCATCGCTTTATACCAAAAAGATTGGCATCAAGGGGTTATTGGTATTGTTGCTGGGCGATTGAAAGAAAAATTTCATCGTCCTTGTATTGTTTTTGCCAATGCCAGTGATGCCTCTGTTGCGGGGGAAAGGGAGCAGAGTACGAGTGACAACGCGGAAATTAAAGGCTCAGCTCGCTCTATTTCCGGTTTACATATTCGAGACTTACTTGAGCATATAGACAGTCAAAATTCAGGATTGATCCTTAAGTTTGGTGGTCATGCCATGGCGGCAGGTTTATCAATTAAACAAAAAGACTTTGAAAAATTTCAGAAAATTTTTAATGCATTAGCTGAAAAATGGCTGAAGCCAGAAGATTTAAACAGCGTTATTCTCTCGGATGGTGAATTAAAACCCGAGCTGCTTACCCTTGAATTTGCCGAGCAATTACGTGAAGCGGGTCCTTGGGGGCAAAACTTCCCCGAGCCATTATTTGATGATACGTTTGAGCTAGTACAACAAAGGATCGTTGGTAAAAAACATCTTAAAATAGTGGTGCAAAAAGTGGTCATTGATAAAAATGGCACAAGAGCTCAACAGGTTTTTGATGGCATCGCCTTTAATATTGATATAAAAGCTTGGCCTAATGCCAAGGTTAAGCAGGTTCATTTGGCGTATAGACTAGATATTAATGAATTTCGTGGTAAACGTACCGTACAGTTAATGATTGAAGAGATACGTGCGCTAACGAGTTAACCCATAAAATATCATGCCCATGCCCATGCACTTGGCTCAGGATCGTCATCCCCGTGGTGTTTTAATTGGGGATCCCGCTTCTAAAGTGTTCCTGACTATACTACATAGGCATGTAAAATATTAAGATCAAAATACTGGTCGTAACAAGATAACCGTTTACTTATGGATCAAGTACTGACAACTATTCCACTTTCTACCTTAGCACTCGCATTTATTCCCACCGTCTATTTTATACGGTTTTTTTATGCAGATTGGTATATCTCACGCCATCAAAGCCTCTGATAACACGATTTTACTGTCTATTTATTTTACACTTTATTTTTATGCGTTTTTAAAAAACTTTAAAATCGTTTAAAAACAAGTGAGTGAAATGTTGGTGCGATGTATGCTTTATCGCTAGCGTTGTACATTTTAACCCTTTTTATTAAACTTGTGATTTTATTGTGCATAGGGAAATAGTTCAGGACAAGGTGCTTGATTGATTTCTACAGCGATGTAGAGCGTTAGAGCAACGAAGCCATGGTTTATTTTAACTCGCAAAAGTGAACAAGAATTTAATAAAACGGGTATTAGAATGGTTGATATTTTTAATTTTTTATTTGAATAAATAAGGGAGCAATAGGATATGAACGTTTTTAATAAATTTATTGGCGCAATATGTGCCTCTGTCGCTTTATGTGGTGGTGCTCAGGCAAACTTAATTAATGGGAGTTTTGAAGATGTGGGTTACCCTGCGCTGGTGGGGTACGGCAGTGTGAATACTTTTCAGATTTATCCTGAAATCACTGGTTGGCAAACTTTGGATGATACCAATATAGAAATTTGGACTGACAATTTTATAGTAGAGGCATTTGATGGAGAGAACGTACTCGAGTTGAACGCTCACCCAGCTAGCGGGTATGCATATTCTATATATCAAGACTTTGATACTTTTATAGGTACTGACTATAGTCTAAGATTTGCGGGTCAAAAACGTGAGGAGAATTCGAATGAATCGTTTTCGGTTACAGTCGGTGATTTAGATGAGACTATAACGAACCAAGCCTTTGGTGAATGGACGCTATACGCTTTCGATTTCACCGCATCAGCGACTAGCACTAGGTTAACATTTACATCATTAGATCCTCTAGGAGATACAACCGGTAACCTCTTTGACAGAGTTAGTGTAGAATTTAAATCTGGTGGGGAGATTCCTGAACCGGGCATACTTGTACTCATGTTTCTTGGTTTAGCGGGGCTTTTGGTTTCTCGAAAAAAATCTAATGGCTAAGGTCTAATTTTTTACATCATAAAAGCCGCTTACCTAGCGGCTTTTTATCAGCTCAACTCAGCTCAATTCAGACAATTCAGTCAATTTAGTTAGTTTAGTCAGTTCATAAAGATTATAATTTTCTGTTTGGCTTTGGCTATTTTCAACGCAGAATAAACCAAAACAGAGCAAATTAATGGGAAACCCGTCTCTAAAGAACAATGGAGCTTCGATTATTCGATTAGAGACTGCGAAGATGACGCTGACAAAGTGTTCCTGAGTAAACGACATAGGATTATGATTTTATTGGATTACTGCTTATTTTTTGAGTTAAAATACACCAGAACTACCTTACTCGGCACTATTTTTCCTACACATAATTTTCCCTAGGTTCAATAAGATCATACACTGCATGAAAAGGTCTTATTCAAAAGCCCTCAAATAAACAATTATCAATATAAGGAGGCTCTATGCCTGTTACTTTTTACTTTGCGGCAATGCTAGCGATATTTTATCTTTATTTAAGCTTTAAAGTGATTTTTATTCGCAAAGAGGTGCAAGTGGCTATTGGCGATGGCGGCAGTGATAAGCTGGCTCGCGCTATCAGAGTGCATGCTAATTTCTCTGAATATGTGCCCTTAACCTTGTTACTGCTGTATTTTCTTGAAACACAAAATGCCAATGCAATGGTTATATCTGTATTGGGTGGGTTATTGCTTGTCGCTAGAGTGGTGCACGCCTATGGGGTTAGCGAGGTTGATGAGCAGCTAAAGTTTAGAATCTTTGGCATGTTCACTACCATGGGGGTCATTATTGTCAGTGCCTTATATTTATTGCTGATTGGCGTGGGTCTTGTGTAGTCATTCTAGGGGTTGTTGATCTTTCGCGGTTAAATTTTGTTCGAGCTAAAAGTGTTTTATTCGCGGCGAGTCGCGTGTAGCCTAGTCATTCTACGCAAACACAAATCAACAATGAAAAAAGCGCTTTTAGCCGAATCTTTTGGACAGCGTTTGTTGGACATTTTTACCGCGTTATCACCTTTTTATGTGGAATAACCAGATTACAAAGGCTCTGCCTTGTATAAATACCCAACAATTCGCGGCAAAAATAATCTCGAAAGATCAACAGCCCCTAAGCTAAATGCTGCTTTTTTAGTGCGCGTATTTAAGCCAAAGCTTAAAAAATACCGCATTGCAGGTTGGGTTATCATCCATTTTTCCATCCCTATCACAATCTGATCCAGTCAATGACTTAGTCACGTTTTGACCGTAGAGAGCAATATCTTCCGGTGAGGCTGAAACAATCAGCGTTACTTTGGGTGACTGCTCAATAAAATTGGCTACGTTTTTATAACGGGAAAATTCTTCCTTAGAAATTAAATGGCTAATATCTCGGGCATTTACTTTTTTGCTCGCCTCGGCACTGAGAGTATATGACGTTAAGGCGACACTTATCGAGAGGAGCAAAGCAAAGAAATTCATTATAATTACCAAGGGTTTATTCTTTGAATAAAGTATACACCCGTTATCAGGCAAAGTGCACTCTGAAACAGGCACCTTGCATGGTAACGGGCATACCAGCGAAGAATGACCGCACTATATAGGTGCGTTATAGGTTCGTACCACCATAGCTAGTGCATCTACTCTATTTCAATCATTAGTTAAATAATCATAATCAATTGATATTTATGGTTAAAATATATTATTACTAACTGGCACCTTGTTTGCTCTATCAAACTGAGATGAATTTTAAGGAGTAAAAAAATGAGTAGTCAAGTTGGCATTAAGCTTTGGTCTTTTTCAGGAAAAATGAAAACCCTCCATTTAAGTTGGATGGCATTTTTCATCACCTTTTTAGTGTGGTTTAACCATGCACCACTATTAGCCGTTATTGCCGACAGTTTAGGCTTAAGCAGCAGCGAGATAAAAACCCTCCTTATTTTAAACGTCGCCTTAACCATTCCTGCTCGAATAATTATCGGCATGTTAACCGATAAATACGGCCCTAGGCTAACCTTTGCGGTATTACTTGCGGGCTGTAGCTTGCCTTGTTTTATGTTCGCTTTCGCGCAAAATTTTGAACAAGCCGCCCTAGCTCGATTTTTATTAGGCTTTATTGGTGCGGGTTTTGTTATCGGTATTCGTATGGTGAGTGAATGGTTTCCGGCCAACGAACTGGGTACAGCCGAAGGTATTTACGGTGGTTGGGGTAATTTTGGCTCGGCGGCGGCGGCAATGTCGTTACCCGTGCTGGCAATTTTCATCGGAGATGCCTTTGGTATTGAAGAGGCATGGCGTTATGCTATTGCTCTTACTGGCCTACTTAGCTTAGGTTTTAGTTTTATCTGGTATGCAAATGTTACGGACACACCGAAAGGGTCTACCTACTTCAAACCGAAAAAAAGTGGTGCGATGGAAGTGACTAGTGTGAGTGACTTTTATTTATTATTAATTATGAAGCTACCAATGTATGGCGCTTTAGCGTTATTAACGTGGAAGCTATCACCCAATGGCGTAAGTTTACTTTCAGCCAATATGGCATTGCTCGCCTACGTCAGTTTAGTGTTGTTATTTATCCTTGAAGTTAAAAAAACCTATCAAATTAATGGGCATTTATTTACGCAAGAAATACCTGAAATGCACCGTTATGAGTTTAAGCAAGTTGCAGTACTTAATATTTTATATTTTGCTACTTTTGGCTCAGAGTTAGCGGTGGTTTCTATGCTACCGTTATTCTTTGCAGAAACGTTCAGTTTAGATATGGTTTATGCGGGCATGCTTGCCTCGCTTTATGCTTTTATGAACTTAATGTCTCGACCCGGTGGTGGGTGGTTAAGTGACAAATATGGCCGCAAAAAAACCTTATTAATACTCACCGCAGGTTTAGCGTTGGGTTACCTTGCTATGGCGGCAATTGACAGCTCATGGCCGTTATTTTTAGCGGTACTTACCGCAATGGCCTGTTCTTTCTTTGTGCAAGCAGGTGAAGGCGCTGTATTTGCTGCGGTACCTTTAATTAAACGTAGGTTAACAGGGCAAATAGCGGGCATGACGGGAGCCTATGGTAACGTGGGTGCTGTGGTGTATTTAACCGTATTGTCTATGGTGAGCTACCAAAGTTTCTTCTTGGTTATTGCCGCGACGGCCGTGCTTGGTTTTATTACTTTACTCTTTATGAAAGAGCCTAAAGGCGCGATTACTGAAATTAGAGAAGACGGCACTGTAGAGCTCATTAATGTTGACTAATACCACTATAAGCGAAGGCTTTATCGTCAATGATAAAGCCTTGGGCTTTGCCCTGTTAGCCTTGATATAACGCGCTATATTAAGAGTAACAGGAGGGGAATAAACTTTTTAAGTAAGCAGCGTCGTTGTGAGTTGCGCCTTTATCTTGGTGGCGCAACTCAAACACGGCTTCTGGTTTCTCTATGCTTTATTTACTCACTAACTGAGTTGCATTCATCGGCTTCGGGTGTTGCGCCACAATTGCCGCCATCAGTAATAAACCAGCCAAAGCCTGTCAGTTCAGCTCTAGCCTCTGTTGCTTCGTCTGAATATGTGCTATTTCCAGCATGGAAGTATACACTGTCTTGTAAGCCTAAAGCACTCCAGTTAATCAGTATGGCATCGTAGGTCGCCGTGGGAATGGTAACCTCATAAAACATCTTGTACATTTGCATTGCACTACTCACATCCCAGTCGCTAATGTCGCCATTAAAAGCCGTTGCACTCCTAAACATGTTCGACATATCCGTTACGCTACTCACATTCCAGCCGCTAAGGTCGCCATCAAAGGCGGTAGCACTCCTAAACATGCTAGCCATATCCGTTACGCTACTCACATTCCAGCCGCTAATGCCGCCATTAAAGGAGGTAGCACCAACAAACATCCACACCATATCCGTTACGCTACTCACATTCCAGCCGCTAAGGTCGCCATCAAAGGCGGTAGCACGAAAAAACATGTACGACATGTCTGTTACGCTACTCACATTCCAGTCGCGAAGGTCGCGATCGAAGGCGGTAGCCATAGCAAACATGCCGGTCATATCCGTTACGCTACTCACATCCCAGTCGCTAAGGTCGCCATCAAAGGCGGTAGCATACTCAAACATGCTATACATATCCGTTACGTTACTCACACCCCAGTCGTTAAGTTCACCACTAAAGGCGGCAGCCTTAGTAAACATACTGCCCATATCCGTTACGCTACTCACATCCCAGTTGCTAAGGTCGCCATCAAAGGCGGTAGCACGAAAAAA
>JBAHZW010000049.1:0-14172 GCA_037132835.1 Colwellia sp.
TCTTTCGGACAGCGTTTGTTGGTCATTTTTACGGCGTTATCACCTTTTTATGTGGAATAACCACATTACAAAGGCTCTGCCTTGTATAAATACCCAACAATTCGCTGCAAAAACAATCTCGAAAGATCAACAGCCCCTAAGTTATCACCAAGTGTATTTACGTTGATACTTTTTAGAAAGCGTTGTGCAAAAGTAATTACCGGGGTAACATCATATTGTGTCTCTGGTTATTATTGTGTCTATGGCTATTGTATTGAGTTGTATCGATAATTATTCATTTTAACGAGTATTCTTCGCCACGTAACATATAGTATATAGATAGTTTTTTTGATTACTTATTATAAAACAACTGGGCTTTTTCTTGACTTTTTTTTATAAAATAACAAACTATTTAATTTTCCTTACTTTCTTTTTAATCACTTTAAACGTAGCAACAGCCACACCTGTTGAGCCTAATAATAGTGTACAGAGCAAAGTGATCAAGCCAATCCCTTTGGTCGTGAATCAGCCACTCACTATTGCCATCAATACAGATATAGCACCTTACTACTTTATAGATGAACAAGGAGCGATTACTGGTATGATGCCCGATTTATGGCGGTTGTGGGCGAAGAAACAGCGGGTTGACATAGAATTTGTGGTACTGAACACTTGGTCAGAGACGTTAAAGCAAGTTACTTTGGGTAATATCGATATTCAAGGTAGTTTGGCTATCCTTAATTCAAGGCGTACAACACTCGCCTTTAGCAAACCCCTTTTTTCAAAATACTCAAACCTTTATGTGAACCGAATCCTGGATAGCGTTAACAGCCTTGTTGATATTAAACCTTATAATATTGGTGTTGTTACGGGCTCGGTAGAAATCGAGTCATTAAATAATATCTTCCCCACTCTTTTTTTAAAAGAATATGCTAATCGACATGATTTATACCGTGCTGCCTTAAATAATGAAATTTTAATATTTACCGCTTTAGGTGGAAACTTTGTCGATAGTTTTACCGGTTACGAGGAATTAAGAAATAGCTTTCCGATGCATAAATTGTTACGTTTCCAACAACGTGAATTTGGAGCCGCCGTCGCTAAGGATAACACGGGCTTACTGGCCTATGTTGACGAAGGCTTCGACAAAATATCAACAAAAGAGCGTGCGGATATTGAAAGTAAGTGGCTAACGTTAGGTAAACGAAAAGGTAACTTACTCATTGTTTTTTCATCAAATTACGCTCCTTATATGGCAATTAGCCCGTTAGGTGAAGCGCAAGGGTTATTGATTGATGTCTGGCGTTTATGGTCAAAACATACGGGCATTAAAATTGAGTTTATTGCACATGATATTTATAAAGCACTGGATCTTGTTACCGAGCAAAAAGCTGATGTATTGTTAGCTTTCCCAAAGGTTCTTAAAATACCTGAGAGTTTGTCATTTGCTAAGCCTATTTACATGGGTAAATATCAAGCCTATCTTAATAATAAAATAACAGATAGTGATGGGAAAAAAATTTCATCCTTAGCGCAACTTAATCAAGATATTGAACAGCACACTATTGGTTTATGGCAAAACTCCCCCCTTAAAAAGCAATTTTCAGCGCAATTCCCTCAGTTAAAAAGTCGCCTTTTTAAAAAGCAGGAAGCTATGTTAAGAGCCACAGAGCAGGGTGAAATATCAGGTTTTTTTGGCTTAAGTGACATCATTGATGCCAAGTTAGTAAAAAGGAGTTTACAGAATTCATTTTATTCACTGAACCTGCCGGTAATGCACATAGAGTTAGCACCAATACTCACTATTAAAAATAAAAAATTATTACAAACGATTAATGATGGTTTTAGCCAGCTAGATATTAATAACCTCATTGACATTGAAACCAACTGGCTTGATGGAAACTTAAGTGAGGCTTATTATCACCAACAGGCCACTAAAGTTTTTTTAAATGATGCAGAGCAAGCATTTATAAAGTCTCACGGGAAAATTAATTTAGGTATTGTGAAAAACTTATCTCCTGTTGAGTTTATGACCGATAAAGGTGAGTTTTCGGGTATAAATCAAGAGATCATTAAGTTAATTGGCGAGAGATCTGGCTTAGGATTTAACGTAATAACCTTTGATAATTGGCAGGCGTTATATAATGCATTAATAACAGAAGAAATTGATGTTCTAGGTAACATTATGGCAACGGAAAAACGTAAACAAGACATTTTATTTACGGACAGTTACTGGCGAGTGCCATGGGTAATCATTCATTCGCGACTTTATTCTCAACAAACAAGGCTTGAATATTTTTATGGTAAAGAAGTCGCTATTGTCAAAGGTCGTTATTTAATTGACCAATTAAGAAAGGATCATCCGTTAGTTACCTTTAAATTAGTGGCCAGCAGGGAGCAGGGTTTAACTGCACTCAAGCAAGAACGCGTTGCCGGCTTTATTACCACGGTAGCTTCGGGGACATATCTATTAAAGCAAGAAGGTAGTGTTAATTTGATGATGTCTATCATGGGTAGTATCAGCGTAGGAAAAAGTCATTTAGGTATAAATAAGCAGTTGCCTTTATTGAGAGACATAATGAACAAAGGCTTAGCAACGATAACTGACGCAGAAAAACAAACCATTTACAATAATTGGTTTACTTTGGAAATAAAAACAGGGCTTGATAAGGACGTAGTCTTGAAACAAGCAGGATTAATAAGCGCGGTAATATTGTTCGTGTTGGCGGTTATTTTGCTGTGGAATAGACGATTACAAGCTGAAATGAAGCAGCAGGTACAGCTTGAGCAAAGAATGCAATATATGGGAACTCATGATGACTTAACCGGACTTGCTAACAGGGTATTATTAAAAGATAGATTAACGACAGCCATTAAATTTCATCATCGTCACTCTCTTGAAATGGCGGTGTTATTTCTTGATTTAGATGGTTTTAAAGATATAAATGATAAACACGGTCATGATATGGGTGATGAGTTATTAAAGCATGTAGCGCTTCGTCTGTTGGGCTGTGTTAGAAGCTCAGATACGGTAGTACGTTTTGGCGGTGATGAGTTTGTCTTACTTCTTACCGGGTTAGAAAATTCCAGTCAGGCCGCTAATGTCGCTGATAAAGTATTAACTTTAATACAAGAAGAGTTTGAGCTATCAAAAGCAAGCGCCTTTATTGGCTGTAGTATTGGTATCGCTATGTATCCCGCAGATGGTGATAACGATATCGAGTTGCTAAAAGTTGCTGATACATTAATGTATAAAGTTAAAGCCCTAGGGAAAAACCACTACCTATTTAATTAAAGAGTAGTCTCAAATAATATACTAACAGGCATACTTGTATGGTTAGCTTAAATGTAACGGAAAGCTCCTATCCCCTTCCATGTGGATGTCGCTAGGCAAAATTGCTTAAGCCAAAACAGCCCGAGATGAAGGCCTTGCTATTCTATTTTATCTCTCGACCAGTTGGTATAGGCTTGATGTTTTTATACATATATTATATATATATGTATTATATATATATGTTTGAATCAATCTCTTCCCAACTCAGCGCTATGTTCAATGTAACGCTATGATAAATGTTCAATAATAGAGGGGATTTGTTTTTGTTTAGCCAGTCTTAATCTAATCAATTTAACGGTGTTAGTAGGCATTTAGTCAGCGCCCAAGGTGCTTACTTAACCTTACTTGTTCATTTTTAGTTGGATCACGTAACGTTAGCGGAGGTTAAACTATGCCGTTTAATGAGTGTTCTTAATTACTCTATGGTCTTAATGTACTGTTGGCTGATTGATGTTGATTAAAAAGAATGACAAGAGCATGCCGAAGGTCATTTTTTGTATTAGGGTAATAACAAACTACTTGGCTCCATCAACGGGATACGTTCAATTAAATTAATAAACTGAGCAATGCTGAGCTGGTTGTTATAGCCAAGTAATCCTTAAGTGGTGTAACGCATATAATAAAAAGTATTACCACTGATATATTTTTAAGACCTACCCTGAAATGAATAAAAAATATTCTTGGGGAGGTAACTCGTTGACACAAAGCTCTATTTGTAGAAACGCTTGGAAATATAAATGAAGCAATAATTAGAAAATACGTTCAAGACCAGCTCACTGAATTAAATCAGAAAGAAATACATTCAGATCAGCAGGACTTTTTTTAAAATCTGGGCGCTTTCGGCCGAGATTTTATCTAACCTTATTTACAACGCTATAGATTACAGGCAGGAACTTTTGATTTTTTTATATAAGCAAACAAGATTTTTTATTCTTTTTGTTTTGTTTTTGAGTGTTTTAAACGTAGTAACAGCGACAGCTGTTGAGCCTGATACTGCACAGAGCAAAGTGATGAAGCCAATTTATTTGGTTGTTAAACAGCCACTTACCATTGCCATCAGTAGAGGCCTACCACCCTACTATTTCATTGATAGGCAAGAGGAACCTTATGGCTTGATGGTCGACTTATGGAAACTGTGGGCGAAAAAACAGCAGGTTGATATAGCGTTTTTGTCACTGAATTGGTTAGAAACGTTAAACCAAGTTGCTTTGGGTAATATCGATATTCATGGTGGCCTGGCTATCCTTGACTCAAGACGTCAGAAATTCGACTTTAGTAAATCATTTTATTCAATGTACTCAAACCTTTATGTGAACAGGATCCTTGATGGCGTTAACAGCATTGATGATATTAAACCTTATAGAATTGGTGTTGTAAAAGGCTCCGCTCATGTTGAATTTATAAAGAAAAACCACCCCGATTTTTCTTTACAAGTATACGCTGAACGAGATGATTTATACCGTGCCGCCTTAAACCATGACATTCTAGCCTTTACCGGTATAGGAGACATGACCTCTACTTTTTCAAATTATGCGACCTTAGCACAACAGTTCCCGACGCATAAAATTTTACCTCTCCAAGAAAATCAGTTTGGCGTAGCTGTCGCGAAGGGGAACACTGAATTACTGGCTTATATTGACGAAGGTTTTGATAAAATATCAGCAGAAGAGCGTGCCGCTATTGAAAGTAAATGGTTAACTTTAGGTCAAGATAACGATAGTTTATCGATTGTTTTTTCAATGAATTACGCTCCTTATACGGCAGTAAGCCCGTTAGGAGTACCTCAAGGGTTATTGATTGATGCATGGCGCTTATGGTCAAAAAAAACGGGTATTAAAGTTGAGTTTATTACCCGTGATATTTATGAAGCAATAGGCCTAGTTGCGGAGCAAAAAGCCGATATTGTGTTGGCTTTTTCAAATAACACTAAATTGCCTGAGGGTATGACCTTTGCCAAGCCGATATACATAGCAAATAGTCGAGTTTACATTAATAATAACATAACAGGTAGTGATGGAAAAAAAATCACGTCATTAACCCAGCTTAGTCGAGAAGTTGATCAACATACGCTTGGTTTATGGAAACTTTCCCCCCTTAGAAAAAAATTGAAGCGGCAATTTCCGCAGTTAAATATCCGCCTCTATACGAGTGTTACCGCTTTGTTAAGTGCCACTGAACGTGGAGAAATATCAGGCTTTATTGGCTTTGAAGACATAGTTCATGCCAGGTTAGTGGAAAGAAATTTACAAAATTTATTTTATTCAATCGATCAGTTTATAATGCGCATAGAGCTAGCGCCGGCACTGAATATTAAAGATGAAAAGTTAATAGAAACAATTAATGATGGCTTTAGCCAGCTAGATATGAATGACCTTGTTGAAATTGAAGAGAACTGGCTAGATGGAGACTTAAGCGAGGCTTATTATCATAAACAGTCGACTAAAGTTTTTTTAAATGATGAAGAGCAAGCTTTTATAAGCGCTCATGGGAAAATTAACTTAGGTATAATGAAAAGCTTATCACCTGTTGAGTTTATGACCAAAAAAGGTGAGTTTTCGGGTGTCAATCAAGAGATTATTAAGTTAATTGCTGAGAGAGCTGGCTTAAAATTTAACGTAATAGCTTTTGATAGTTGGCAGGCATTGTATAACGCATTAATAACAAAAAAAATTGATGTGCTAGGTAATATTACCGCAACGGGAAAACGACGACAAGAAATTTTATTTACGGACAGTTACTGGCAAATGCCATGGATAATAATTCATCCACTCGATGATAATCGACAAAAAACACTTAAATATTTCTATGGTAAAGAGGTCGCTATTGTTAAAGGACGTTATTTAATTGATCAATTAAGAAAGGATCATCCGTTAGTGACCTTTAAGTTAGTGGCCAACAGAGAACAAGGTCTAGCGGTACTTGAACAAGGACGTGTTGATGGTTTTATTACCACGATAGCTTCGGCGACATACCTCTTAAAGAAAGAGAACCGTGTTAATTTTATGATGTCAATAATGGAAAGTATCAACATGAAAAAAAGTTATCTGGCTATAAATAACCAGTTACCCTTATTGAAAGACATAATGAACAAAGGCTTAGCAACGATAACTGACGCAGAAAAAAAATCTATTTACGATAATTGGTTTGTTTTGGAGATAAATACAGGGTTTGATAAAGAAGTGGTCTTTAAACGAGCGGTACAAATAGGCGCGGCAATACTATTCGTGCTGGCGTTTATTTTGCTGTGGAATAGACGGTTACAAGCTGAAATGAAACAACGAGCACGGCTTGAAAAAAGAATGCATCATATGGCAACGCATGATGAATTAACCGGACTTGCTAACAGGGTGTTATTAAAAGACAGGTTGACTACAGCGATCAATTTTCATCATCGTCATTCCCTTAAAATGGCGGTGTTATTTATTGATTTAGATGGTTTTAAATATATAAATGATCAATATGGTCATGATATTGGCGATGAGTTATTAAAACAAGTAGCGCTTCGCTTGTTGAACTGTGTTAGAAGATCCGATACGGTAGTGCGTTTTGGTGGTGATGAGTTTGTGTTACTTCTTACGGGCTTAAATGATGCCAGTCAGGCAGCCAATGTCGCTGAAAAAGTATTAAAACTAATACAAGAAGAGTTTGAGCTATCAAAAGCGAGTGCCTTTATTGGCAGTAGTATTGGTATCGCTATGTATCCCGCAGATGGTGATAACGATATCGAGTTACTGAAAGTTGCCGATACTTTAATGTATAAAGTTAAGTCCCTTGGGAAAAACCACTATCGGTTTAATTAATACAGGTAAACTCTCAGCGCTACAGAGAGAGACTCACATAGTTTCTACCTATAGCGCGGTATAGGTATTCTTTAATCTCGACCAAGATAAAGCAGCCTAAATTCAACACACATACTTGTACTTGTAACGCTAGTTTAAAACTTATCTGAAAGATCCTACCCTCTATTTACGTCTCTGTGGGTGTCGCTAGGCTAAATTTCTTAAGATAAAACTGCCCGAGAAGACCCTTGGTATTTTCATTTTACCTCTTCTGCCTGCTAGCGTAGGCTTGACGTCCTTGTATATATATTTATAATATCGGTCTTATTAAATTTCACATAACTTAGTGCTATGTGCAATAACAAAGGGAATTTGTTTAAATTTTGTTACCATCGATGATAATGTTTGACAAGTTTTACTTTGGCTTTCTAGTAGCGAAAATCAAAGGCAAACTATCAGCACACGACAACGGCTTTAAAATCTGCTGTGCAGGTAAACGTTTTTTATGTATTGGCTTATTGATAATAGCTCATAGTGGAACTTGATAACTTAATGCACGAAGATGCTTATCAGACCATCGTGATAATGACGAAGAAAACCACGGCTGTCTATGGCTATAAAAATGTAAAAACTGAGTCCAATCAACTCAGTATTTGACTAAAACAGCTCAAATAAAAAACAGCTTTTTATAAGGTGTCTTGTTACTGAGTTTAATAATTTTGACCGGGTTAAATAACTCGTGAGATCGCCTTGAGTATCAATAATGATTCATTTAAACCAACCTTATTCGCAACGCTATATTTACCGACAGGAATTTTTTATTTTTGCATATAAGCGAACAAGCCTTTTTATTCTTGTTGCTTTATTTTTGAGTGTTTTAAATATAGCAACAGCAGGCTCTGTGTCTGATACGGCACTGAAAAATTTGACTCCCCCCCTTAAACCCACTTTTTTGGCGGTTAAACGGCCTCTCACTATTGCCATCAATACAGATATACCACCCTACTACTTTATTGATGAACAAGGCGCGATTGCTGGTATGATGCCTGATTTATGGCGGTTGTGGGCGAAAAAGCAGCAGGTTGACATAGCGTTTGTGGTACTGAGCACTTGGTCAGAAACATTAAACCAAGTAGTTTTAGGCAATATCGATATTCAAGGTGGTTTGGCTATCGTTAACTCAAGACGTAAAACACTCGCTTTTAGTCAACCCCTTTTTTCAAAATACTCAAACATTTATGTGAATAGATCTCTGGATAGCGTTAACAGCCTTGATGATCTTAAACCTTACAATATTGGTGTTGTTACGGGCTCGGTAGAAATCGAGTCATTAAATAAGAGCTACCCCACTCTTTTTTTAAAAGAATATGCTAATCGACATGATTTATACCGTGCTGCCTTAAATAATGAAGTTTTAATATTTACCGCTTTAGGTGGGAATCTTGTCGATAATTTTACTGGTTACGAGGCCTTACGAAATAGTTTTCCGATGCATAAAAAATTACGTTTCCAACGACGTGAATTTGGAGCAGCCGTTGCTAAGGCTAACACAGACTTACTGGCCTATATTGATGAAGGCTTCGACAAAATATCAACAAAGGAGCGTGCGAATATTGAAAGTAAATGGCTAACGTTAGGTAAACGCAAAGATAGTTTACTTATTGCCTTTTCATCAGATTACGCTCCTTATATGGCAATTAGCCCATTAGGTGAAGCGCAAGGGTTATTGATTGATGCTTGGCGTTTATGGTCAAAACATACCGGTATTAAAGTTGAATTTCTTGCACAGGGTATTTATAAAGCAGAGGATCTTGTTGCTGAGCAAAAAGCCGATGTATTATTAGCTTTCCCAACGAATATGAAATTACCTGAGAATATGACAAATGCTAAGCCTATATATATAGCGAATAGTCGAGTCTATATTAATAATAAAATAACAGATCGTGACGGGAAAAAAATCTCATCCTTAGTGCAACTTAGTCGAGAAGTTGAACAGCCTATTATTGGTTTATGGCAAGGCTCCTCTCTTAAAAAGCAATTTTCCGCGCAATTCCCGCAGTTAAAAGTCCGTTTTTTTAACAAGCTGGAAACTATGTTGAGAGCCACAGAGCAGGGTGAAATATCAGGTTTTTTTGGCTTTAGTGACATCATTGATGCCAAGTTAGTGAAGAGAAATTTACAAAATTCATTTTATTCACTGAACCTGCCGGTAATGCACACAGAGTTAGCGCCAGTGATTCAGATTCAAAATAAAAAACTATTGCAAACGATTAATGATGGTTTTAACCAGTTAGATATTAATAACCTCGTTGAACTTGAAACCAGCTGGCTAAGCGGAGATTTAAGTGAAGCTTATTATCACATACAGGCCACTAAAGTTTTTTTAAATGATGCTGAGCAAGCATTTATAAAGTCTCACGGAAAAATTAATTTAGGTATTGTGAAAAATTTATCTCCGGTTGAGTTTATGACCAATAAAGATGAATTCTCAGGTATAAATCAAGAGATCATTAAGTTCATTAGTGAGAGAACAGATTTAGAGTTTAACGTAATAGCTTTTGATAGTTGGCCTGCATTGTATAACGCATTAATAACAAAAGAAATTGATGTGCTAGGTAACATTATGGCAACGGAAAAACGTAAACAAGACATTTTATTTACGGACAGTTACTGGCAAATGCCATGGGTAATCATTCATCCGCTCTATGATAATCGACAAATCACACTTGAATCTTTTTATGGTAAAGAAGTTGCTATAGTTAAAGGTCGTAACTTAATTGACAAATTAAGAAAGGAATACCCGTTAGTTACCTTTAAGTTTGTGGCCAACAGGGAGCAGGGGTTAACTGCACTCAAGCAAGGACGTGTTGACGGCTTTATTACCACAATAGCTTCGGGAACATACCTATTAAAGCAAGAAGACCGTGTTAACTTTATGATGTCTATCATGAGAGATGTTAGCGTAGAAAAAAGTCATTTGGGTATAAATAAGCAGCTGCCTTTATTGAAAGATATAATGAACAAAGGCTTATCAACGATAACTGATGCAGAAAAACAAACCATTTACGATAACTGGTTTACTTTGGAAATAAAAACAGGGCTTGATAAGGACGTGGTTTTTAAACGTGCAGGACAAATAGGTGCGGTAATATTGCTTGTGTTGGGAATTGTTTTGCTATGGAACAGACGATTACAAGCTGAAATAAAACAACAGGTACAGCTTGAGAAAAAAATGCAACATATGGCAACGCATGATGAGTTAACTGGACTTGCTAACAGAGTATTATTAAAAGATAGATTAACGACAGCGATTAATTTGCACCATCGTCAATCGCTTGAAATGGCGGTGTTATTTATTGATTTAGATGGTTTTAAAGATATAAATGATAATCATGGTCATGATATTGGTGATGAGTTATTAAAGCAAGTAGCGCTTCGTCTGTTGGGCTGTGTTAGAAGTTCAGATACGGTAGTACGTTTTGGCGGTGATGAGTTTGTGTTACTTCTTACCGGGTTAGAAAATGCCAGTCAGGCAGCCAATGTTGCTGATAAAGTATTAACACTAATACAAGAAGAGTTTGAGCTATCAAAAGTGAGAGCCTTTATTGGCTGTAGTATTGGTATCGCTATGTATCCCGCTGATGGTGATAACGATATCGAGTTACTAAAAGTTGCTGATACATTAATGTATAAAGTTAAAGCCCTAGGGAAAAACCACTATCGATTTAATTAACCGAGTGTAGTGAAAATCCCGGGGCTTACGGACGAGATTTCATCTGTCTTTAAATCGAGAGTGACCAAAGAGGGTCTTATGCTCTTGGTATTTGCTCGTCGCTAGTATAAGTTGTTTAAGTATTAAAGCTCTAAATTGCAATAGCCGTCTAAAAGTCTATTGCAATTTAGGTAAGGATCGGTTTTAATAGCGTCGAATCATACATTAGAGTGAAAATTCTAAAATATGATTCACCAGAAGAGGTGCGGAGCTTAGGTAAAAAACGCGAGGAACCACAATTCCCATAACCGTTTTTGAGGGCAGTTATCGCCGAGAATAGAGTAAGCTGTGGGCTTAACTATTCGGTTATTAAGGTTGAGTCCTTATGATTGTCACCTGAAACATTTGTTAATTTATGCCGATGAAATAGGCAGTTAAGTTCATTAGCAACAAACACAAGGTGGAGAGCTTCTGGCTGAAAATATTTCGTTTTCTTGCTGTTTACTCCATAATCTCCGTAATAGCAAAATATTTCATTCGATAATTATTCAGTCATGCTCTTCCAATCGCTTATTTGCTAATAAAGCGTTTAGTAAAGAGTAGATTTTTATGGGAGAAATTTATGAATTCAGTTCAATCAATATCATCATTAACCGTAGCCAAGTTTGGTGGCACCAGTGTTGCCGATTATCACGCCATGCTGCGCTGTGCCAACATTATCAAAAATGATCGCAGCAGCCGCCTAGTGGTAGTCTCTGCAAGTGCGGGCATTACAAATGCTTTAGTGCGCTTAAGTCAAAAAGATGTGCCCGTAGCCGAACAAAAAGACATTGTTAAACATATCCGTGCTATTCAAGTGAATATTACCCAGCACTTAGCCGCAGCTGTAGAAGCAAGCCTTAATCAAGATATTGATAATTTACTGGTTGAACTGGCTCAACAAGCCTTAGCTCAATCATCACAATATAGCACTAAAACTACCGATGAAATATTGTCCTTTGGTGAGCAATTTAGCTCACGTATTTTTGCGAAAGTTTTACAATCTGTTGGTGTTGTGGGTGAATACTTTAATGTTAAAGATGTAATGAAAACCAATAGTTTGTTTGGTAAAGCCGTTGTAGATCTTAAGCGGTTAAGTGAACAATGTCGCCAAGTCTTAGCACCAAAGCTCATCGATAAAGTTTTAGTAACACAAGGCTTTATTGGTCAAGACTCACAAGGTAACACCACAACATTAGGTCGTGGTGGCTCAGATTATTCTGCGGCATTACTTGCTGAAGCGTTACAGGGTGATAACTTATCAATATGGACCGATGTGGTTGGTATTTTTACTACGGATCCTCGTATTACGGATCAAGCGAGAGTCATTAAAGAGATAAGTTTTGGTGAAGCGGCTGAAATGGCGACCTTTGGCGCTAAAATATTACATCCTGCTACGCTTATTCCTGCCATGCGGTGTAATATTCCTGTTTTTGTTGGTTCAAGCAAAGAGCCGGAGAAGGGGGGCACTCAAATAAAGCAAAAAGTAGCCTCTAAACCAACATATCGCTCAATTTCTTTAAGACGTGAACAAACCTTAGTAACCGTGAAAAGCCCAGAAATGTTACATGCTAGTGGTTTCTTGGCGAAAGTATTTGCCATTTTAGCGAAACATGAGTTGAGTGTTGATTTGATCACCACCAGTGAAATCAGTGTTGCTTTAACGTTTGATAACCCTGAAGGCTCAACACAAGCACTTATTACTAATACGGTGGTGGCTGAACTTGAACAGCTTTGTGAAGTAACAGTTGAGCATGGTTTATCACTGGTTGCTGTGATAGGTAATGGCTTAAATAATATTAAAGGTGTCAGTAAAAAAATATTTGATACAGTACCCGATATTAATATTCGTATGATTTGTCATGGTGCCAGTAGTAACAACTTATGTTTTTTAGTGAGTGAAGACGATGCCAACATAACGGTAGAAAAACTGCACGACAGCTTATTTTCTTAAGTCATGGCTCATTACACTTTAGCGCGTTTTATTATTTATATCCGTTACCATTCAAGTAGTAAACAGTCATAAAAAAACATGCCTATGCACTTGGCTCAGGATCGTCATCCCCGTGGTGTTTTAATACGGGGATCAGTTTCTAAAGCGCAAATCAGTTGATCAAGTTCAGCGGTTAAACGCTGTAAATCCTCGGGAGCTAACCCCGTTACCGCAAACATTTTTTCAGGAATGTCTTGTGCTGCCGCTTTTAACTTAAGACCCGTTTCAGTGATCTTTACTCTCACTACTCGCTCATCATTAACTTGTCTAACCCGTGTTATTAAGCCCTGTTTTTCAATACGCTTTAATAAGGGCGACAAGGTGCCTGAGTCTAAATCAAGTTGTGTGCCTAAGTCTTTAACTGATATAGCTTGGCTGTGTTGCCATAAAACTAACAGCACTAAGTACTGTGGATAGGTTAAGCCTAGCTCTTTTAACATGGGTACATAGAGCCGACACATTAACTTATTTAAAGTATAAAACCGAAAACATAATTGTTTATTTAAGTGTAAATTATCAGACATCTATTTCTCTAATCTTGATCAGTAAATATCATTATAATAACTTTTCAATATCGTCACTCATGTCTTGAGGCTTTGTTGTTGGCGCGTAACGCTTTATTACTTCACCTTGTCGATTAACTAAAAATTTTGTGAAATTCCACTTAACTGCTTTTGAACCTAACAGCCCAGGTGCTTGCTGTTTCAAATAAGAAAACAGTGGGTGAGTATTGTCTCCGTTGACTTCTATTTTGGCAAATAGTGGAAATTTTATATTAAAATTTAAATCACAAAACTGCTGTATTTCTTCATTACTACCACTTTCTTGTTGCTTAAACTGATTACAAGGAAAGGCTAATATTTCTAAACCTCTTACTTGAAAAGTCTCATACAGGTTTTGTAATCCTTTATATTGCGGGGTAAAGCCACAGTGACTGGCAGTATTAACAATAAGTAATACTTTCTCTTGGTAGCTTGATAATTCAATATCATCACCTTGACTGTTTTTTGCGCTAAATTGATAGATATTTTTCATTATATAAACCTCAAATTAATTATATTTTACATGCCTATGTAGTTTATTCAGGAACTCTTTGTAAACGTCATCTTCGAAGTCTCTCATCGAGTAGCCATTGTTTTTTAGATCTGGATCCTCGTATATGGACTCCACCTATTTTACAACAACAATTTAAACAAAAAAATGTAACGCTTACGTATATACGGCTTCTTATTGAGGAAGCTATCCTCTAGCCTTTGATGTTTGCGCACCTACCATCCTTTTCGACTAGGAAGCCTCATTGGGCTTTCGGGGATCACAGGTTTCTGGCAGGTTGGTC
>JBAHZW010000127.1:0-12319 GCA_037132835.1 Colwellia sp.
CATTACCGCAACGCAGGCTATGTGATCTGTATAATGTATCGGCGGGTAACTTGATGAATTTTACTGGTGTTGCCATCACTATCTCGCTACTTGGATAAAAGTAACGTAAAATAAGCGGCATGAACTTATTTATATCTATTACTTGTTTATAAAGCGAGTAATGGCAGCCATAGACTTTTAAGGGCAACCATGAAGAAAACATTTGAATTAACTCACCCAAAAATTAAGCTTGAAAGACGCGTTGAAGCGGTTAAGCATGAAGTTAAAAAATATCTGAAAAGAGAACGTAAAAAAACCTTACCTGCGGGGGTTGATTTTTGGGACTTTGATTGCCTATTTGGTAATACTGAAGCAGAGGCTACAACCGTAAACCTAGCAGATATCAATAAACGTATTGATCAAACCCAAGTAGACGGTTTAACGTCATTTTACCTTGAGATTTTAGTGAAAGAAGGTATTAGAACGTTCACACCAAGAGATGAAGACGATACCGATTTAGATGATGAATAGTGACAATAGATTGGCGTAATAACCGCTTAATCGTTGACAACGGTTAACTGAAAATTGTTAGCTAAAACCGAGCCATGAGCTCGGTTTTTTTATGACCTAAATATTTTTTCTATCGCTTGTAACTGCTATCGAATAACAGGTATAAGCGTTTAAATATAAAAAAATTCCTACTATTGTTCAGCGAAGGTTGCCAAAAAATAGCAATGCTGCTAATTATTATACCTTGGGAAAGGTTAGTGCTTATCTAGTCAATTATAGAGTAAAAACGTTAATTAAGACTAAAGGCGTATATAAAAAGAGAATTAAAAAATTTAGCATGAAGGTGATCAAGTTTTTTATACAAAATGGTATTAGCGAGTGGAGCGTATCCGTTTTCATATTTGCAGTGAACTAACTCATTACGTTAAAAAAATCATGTAAAACAATTATTTCAAGCCAAGTAGGAAGGAGAATATAATGAAAGAATTAAAGTCTTGTTATCCAGTATCAGAGAAAGCAAAAGCTCATACCCACATTGATGCGGCTACTTACGATGCCATGTATAAACAATCAATTGAGCAGCCAGATGAATTTTGGGGTGAACAAGCGAAAGAATTCATTGACTGGTATCAACCTTGGGATAGTGTTGCTAAAGTTGACCTCAAAAATGCTGAAATCAGCTGGTTTTCTGGTGCAAAGCTTAATGTCAGTTATAACTGTATTGACCGTCATTTAGCGACTAAAGCCAATGACACTGCCATCATCTTTGAAGGTGATGATCCAAGTGACGATTTAAAAGTTACCTATCAAGAATTACACGATCATGTCTGTCGTTTTGCTAACCTATTAAAAGAACGTGGCGTTAAAAAAGGTGATCGTGTTTGTATCTACATGCCGATGATCCCTGAAGTAGGTTACGCTATGTTAGCCTGTGCCCGAATTGGTGCCATACATTCAGTTGTTTTTGGTGGTTTCTCTACGGAGTCAATTAAGGCGCGTATACTCGATGCCGATTGTAAAGTGGTAATTACCGCTGATCAATCATTACGTGGTGGTAAACGTATTCCACTTAAAGCCAATGTTGATGCGGCGGTTGCTGATTGTGACAATGTGCATTCTGTCATTGTTATTGCTCGCACAGGCGAAGAGGTTGCTTGGAATGACAAAATTGATATCAACTATGCTGAGGCCGTAGCGAGGCAACCTGCCGTGTGTGAACCTGAAGAGATGGATGCAGAAGATCCGCTCTTTGTGCTTTATACGTCAGGGTCTACGGGTACTCCAAAAGGTGTAGTACATACCTGTGGCGGTTACATTCTTTACGCGGCGATGACCCATAAATATGTGTTCGATTATAAAGAGGGTGAGATCTACTGGTGTACAGCTGATGCAGGCTGGATCACGGGTCATTCTTATATTTTCTACGGACCACTAGCGAATGGTGCAACCACCTTAGTATTTGAAGGGGTGCCAACGTATCCTGATGCGGGACGTTTCTGGCAGATCTGTGAAAAACATAAAGTTAACGTGTTCTATACTGCGCCAACCGTTATTCGTGCTTTAATGAGTATTGGCGATGACTTGGTTAATCAAGCCGATTTATCGTCTTTACGTTTATTAGGCACGGTAGGTGAGCCAATCAATCCTGAAGCTTGGCATTGGTATTATGAAGTCGTTGGTAAGAGTAACTGCCCTGTAGTAGATACATGGTGGCAAACTGAAACCGGTGGCATCATGATCACCTCATTACCCGGTGCTGTTGACATGAAGCCCGGTTGTGCGGGCAAACCATTTTTTGGTGTACAACCGGCGTTATTTGATAAAGATGGCAATACCCTAGAAGGTGAAAGCCAAGGTTTGTTAGTGATGACGGCAAGTTGGCCTGGACAATTGCGTACAGTCTATGGGGATCATAATCGTTTTTATCAAACCTACTTAGGTCAATATCCAGGTAACTATTTTACTGGTGATGGCGCTAAACGAGATGCCGATGGCTTTTACTGGATCACTGGTCGTGTAGATGATGTACTTAACGTATCAGGCCATCGTCTAGGTACTGCTGAAATTGAAGGTGCTTTAGTTCTGCACCCTGCCGTTGCAGAAGCGGCTGTTGTTGGTTATCCCCATGAGATAAAAGGTCAGGGCGTTTATTGTTATGTTACTTTAATGGGCAATGCTGAAGAATCTGACGAACTCAATGCAGCCTTACGTGAATTTGTTGCCAAAGAGTTAGGCCGTTTTGCTAAGCCTGATTATATTCAATGGGCACCGGGGTTACCTAAAACACGTTCAGGTAAAATTATGCGTCGTATCTTACGTAAAATAGCCGAGAATGATGTGGATAGCTTAGGTGATACTTCTACCTTGGCAGACCCGAGTGTAGTGGAGGATCTCATCGCAAAACGTATTGTTCATGGTGCCTAAAGACTCACAATTAATCACTTTATAATTCAGGATAAGCGCCGCTAGGCGCTTTTTTTGTTATTACTCGTCTATTCGTTAGGTATCACTCAACTTTTATGTGATTTTTACTGTTTAGCTCTGTACAAGCCGAAAAATTAATGTAAAGATATGGTTACAAATCGCGTAATGAAATCTTTACGATTTATGGTTTTTGTTTTTGGTAGTGCTGTAAGCTTGATAAAACCTCAGTTGTCTTTCCTGAATATCAATTTAAATCTGATTAATTAGTTTGCGTAAACCCGCTTAACATTATTTTAAAGCGACTTTTAAAACCTATTTCAACATTTCTAGTAACGATAACTTCTTAGCGTTAGCTTTTTAGAAGTCATGTTGAAAATTCACGCAATGGCGAAAGTTCCAATAGAGAAAAACGCCAAAAGAGGAAAGTTAATGACAACGACCAACAATTTAGCCGCTGTGCCAACAAGCTCTAACAATATTCACGTTAATGCTGAGCAGGTAATTATTACCCCAGCAGAGTTACGTGCAGAATTACCCCTTGATGAAAAAGGTCAAGAGTTTGTTCAGCAGTCGCGTAAAACGATCAGTAACATCATTCATAAACGTGATTCTCGTTTATTAGTGATTTCAGGCCCTTGCTCTGTACATGATATTGATGCCGCTAAAGCCTATGCACGTCAATTAAAAGTCTTACAGAATAAGAATCAAGGTTCGCTATTTGTGGTGATGCGCGTGTATTTTGAAAAGCCACGTACGACTGTCGGTTGGAAAGGCTTAATTAACGATCCGCACATGGATGGCTCCTTTGATATGGAAGCAGGGCTAAGAAAAGCCCGCGAATTAATTATCTATTTAACCGAACTTGGTTTGCCATTAGCAACCGAAGCGCTTGACCCTATTAGCCCACAATATTTAGCGGAAGTTTTTAGTTGGTCAGCCATTGGGGCACGTACCACTGAATCGCAAACTCACCGTGAAATGGCCAGTGGATTATCAATGCCTATTGGTTTTAAAAACGGCACCAATGGCAGTTTAGGGGTTGCGGTTAATGCCTTACAATCTGCTGCGCACCCACATCACTTTATGGGCATTAATCGTCAAGGGCAAGTTGCTTTGATTCAAACGAGCGGTAACCCAGATGGCCATGTGATTTTGCGTGGTGGAAGCCAGCCAAACTATGATGCAGCCAGTATCGCTGAGTGCGAAAAATCTTTAGCTAAACAAGGTATTGAAGCGGGTATTATTATTGACTGTAGTCATGGTAACTCAAACAAAGATTACACTCGCCAATCACTGGTGGCATTAGATGTGGTTGAGCAAATTTGTGCGGGTAATCATTCAATTGTTGGCATTATGTTAGAAAGTAATATTAATGCGGGTAATCAAAGCAGTGACTTAGCCAAAGAAGATTTAGCATACGGTGTATCGGTTACCGATGCTTGTATTGATTTTGCTCAAACAGAGCAATTATTAACAGATATTAGTGCACGTCTGTCGGGCTTCTTGACATCACGTATCGCCTAAAGTTAAGGTCTAAAAAATTCATCACTAGGGGATTTTAGTGTCACGCGACTTGTTGTCGCGTTTTCTATTCTAAAGGCTTTAATCCATAAGTGTTGACCAATATACCCGTTACCAATCAAGCACTCTGAAATTCTGCACTTTGATGGGTACCGGGTATATACTCCAAGTTAATATGTTTAAGCTAATGTGTTTTGATAAGAGAGAATAATGACGAACTCAGATATCGACTTTGATGAAAAGTTGACCCACTTACGCGATGAAATTGATGAGATTGACAGTGATTTAGTTAAATTACTGCAAAGACGACTGGGCATAACCCGTAAGGTTGGTCAATTAAAAAGCAATGTTGGCAAGCCCATTTATGATCCCGCACGGGAAGCGAGTTTATTTGCCAAACGTCGCGAACAAGCAAATGACGCTGGCTTATCGCCTGATTTAATTGAAGATGTCTTACGCCGATTAATGCGTGACTCGTATGTTAGTCAAGATGCTAGCGGATACCGATGTGTTAACCCAAGCTGTAAAAAGGTTGTGGTTGTTGGTGGTAACGGTCAATTAGGCTCGGTATTTGTTGATCTTTTTCAGCGTTCGGAATATCAAGTCGACATTATTGACCAAGGTGACTGGCTAAACAGTGACGCTATTTTAGCGGATGCGAGCCTCGTTATTGTTGCTGTACCTATTCAATTAACCGTTAGGGTTATTCAGCAACTTAATCACTTACCCGAAGAATGTATTCTGGCTGATTTAACCAGTATTAAAGTATCACCCTTAGCTGAAATGAAAAAAATTCATAGTGGTCCTGTGGTTGGTTTACATCCTATGTTTGGCCCAGATGTTACTGGCTTAATTAAGCAAACGATTATCAGTTGTGATGGACGCTATCCAGAAAAATATCAGTGGCTATTACAGCAGTTTGAAGTATGGGGCGCTAAGATATATCCAGTGCAAGCCCATGAACATGATGAAACCATGTCTATGGTACAAGTGATGCGACATTTTTCTACTATCACTTATGGCTATCATTTAATGAGTGAAGGCGTGGATATTGAAAAACTAGTGGCGATGAGCTCACCTATCTATCGGTTAGAGTTGATCATGGTAGGTCGACTTTTTGCACAAAGTTCAACACTTTATGCAGATATAATTTTTTCTAATAAAGATAATGTTGCCATGATGAAACGTTTCGCCCATCGTTTCTTAGCGTTGCTTGAAACGGTCTCCAATGATGATAAAGCTGCCTTTGTTGAGGTGTTTAATGATGTGTCAGACTGGTTTGGTGATTATGCGGATGACTTTCTTGAAGAGAGTAAATCAATGTTATTAAAAGCCAATGAGTTGAAAAAGAGCTAAATTATTTTGTGTGGGAGAAAAAATTACACTATCTGTTTATCGCCGTTACAAAAGCTATCGATTCATACCCATCAAAGAAGCGTTTGAGCAACATCATTTCATCGTAGCGCCTTGAATTGAAATTGCTCAAGCACTCTGAAACAAGCTTATTGATTAGTCACGGATTCAAGTTCAACTAACTTATGGAGTAGCTGCTTAAGTATCTCTCCGCCCAACTGGTTGCTATCTAGCCCTTCGCCTTCACCAAAACTGCCTAATGAGATATTGTTAAAGACCTTTGTCAGCGTTTCGCCGTCTTTAAGGATAATGAATGTTAGTTGCTCGATGATGACATTGTTAATTTTTACACGAGTAAGTGCTTTACCTAACAAGCGCTTTTTTTGCTTTGCTTTCTTCGACGCAATAATGGCTTGGTTGGTTTCAGCCTTTATTTCAGGTCTTAGTTTATTGTCACGTGCCGCTAAGGCTAATTCTTCACTTCGCTCTGGGTATTTTTGTGCATATAATTTTGCACTGACTTGTGGGTATAAAGCAGGGTAGTCTGTGGCGAGTTTTATCTTAATGCGGTTAAACAATTCGACAACATTTGAGGAACCCCTTGGTGTTACCTCAGACCAAGCAGTTAAATGACCAAGGTGCAGTAATTCAACGTTAACTACCGTGGTTGTTTTTTTTGAAATACTGGGTGAATTAAGCGGGCGCGAGGGTATTTTAGCGAGTTGTACGCTTATGGTATCTACGGTCAGTACGTAGGGCTGAGTTAAGCCGCTAATATTGCCCAAAGAGAAATGATTAAATTGCGTGATACCCGTATCCATTGAAAAATTAGCACTCTTGAGCTGAGCTTGTTGCTCACTATAGTAGTGGCTTTGCAATATTACTTGGCTTTTTAGATAGTCGTTAAGTGAGCCATTAGCGAGGTACCACAACAAGGTGCTCAAAAACAAGAGTAAAGCAAAGGCTAATAAGGCTAATTTATTCAAAGTTTTATCTCTTCTACGTTAATTTATCTTAGGTGGTTAGGCGTCATTGTTCTTGCACATTACTTGTAAAGTGGTTTGTTTGTTTTGTAGATAGAGTAACTCTTATTCAAAACTGACGCTGCGATCCCCCCTACATTAAAGGCAATGAATTTTAACCTTAAAAGGGCATAAGGTCTAATTTTTTCAGCGAAGTGGTTGTTTAGCTCCATGCTATAAAGTTGACAGTAGGCTATAGTATTTGACTAGAATCCTTGTTCAAAAGTACAATTTAACGCGTTATTACTTACAATTATATTACTAAGTTATGTTACTCAGTTATCAGAGATCCTTTTATGTCAAATAAGCCTATACCTGCAATTGATGCTAATAGCACTGTTTTTAGTCGTCATTTACCTTTATTAATGATACTTGCCGTTTTAGTGACATTAATTGTTTATTTAAAATGGCCTGAGGGAACAGCCGCCCAAAATACCTTTAAGCGAGTGGTTACGGTGAAAATGATACCTGTTGTTTTGACTGAGTTTATTGAGAGTGTTGAAGCGGTTGGTAGCGCAATCGCCAATGAGCAAGTTTTAATCACCAGTAAATACGCGGGTTTCATTGAAGAACTTTATTTTGAAGATGGGCAAATAGTTAAAAAATCGGCGGTCTTAGTTCAATTACATAATCAAGAAGAACGGGCCAAAGTGAGTGAACTCACCGCAAATCTGTCTGAGTCTCAAGCACATTTAAAACGTTTAACGGAATTATTGGCAACACGTTCTACGTCAATATCAGCGGCGGAACAACAAACATCAAAAACCAAGGCGATAGCCGCACAGTTAGTGAGCGCTATCGCTAAATTAGATGATTTAACTATTCGTGCTCCGTTTGCGGGCGTATTAGGTTTTCGGGAAGTGAGTAAAGGTGCCTATATTGATAGTGGTGATGTACTCACCAGTTTAGATGACCTTAGCCAAATTAAAGTCAATTTTTATTTGCCTGAGCGGTTATTGACACAGATCCAGGTAGGGCAACAAATTAGTGCAGTCACCGCCGCTTATCAAGATGCTGAGTTTGTCGGTCAAATTACCGCCATTGATAGTCGCATTGATCGCAGTACCCGCAGCATTAAAGTGCGCGCTATCATCAGTAATAAAAAACAGAGGCTACACCCCGGTATGATGCTTAATATTAAGGTGTTGATGCAAGTTGAAAAAATCCTTCAATTACCCGAAAGCAGTATTATTTCCATTGAAAAAAAACATTATGTTTTCGTTGTTAAAGACAGCATAGCTGTGCGTAAAACTATTACACTGGGTCGTCGTCATCCTGGTATTGTTGAAGTGATATCGGGGTTAGCTGAGGGAGATCAGGTTGTTGTTGAAGGCGCGCTTAAGTTGCGTGATGGCACGGCGGTCAACATTATTGAATCCGCAACAGTAGCAGGTTAAGGAAAATGATTTTATCTGATTTGTCGGTTAAAAGACCTGTCTTTGCGACGGTTATTAATTTATTGATTGTTACCTTTGGCATTGTGGCGATTGCAATGCTGCCTTTAAGAGAATACCCCGACATTGATCCCCCTATTGTTAATGTTAAAACAAACTATACCGGGGCATCAGCCGCTATTGTCGAAAGTAAAATAACCCAGCTATTGGAAGACAGAATAAGTGGTATTGAGGGCGTTAAAAGCATTAGCTCTAATAGCCGAGTTGGTCGTTCAAGTATTACCATTGAATTTAATATTAATCGTGATATTGATGCGGCGACTAATGATGTTCGTGACCGTATTTCTCGCGCACTTAATAACTTGCCTGAGCAAGCTGATCCGCCTGAAGTCTCTAAAGCAAATGATGATGAAAATGTTATTGCTTGGTTTGTATTACAAAGTGAAACCATGAGCACTTTGGAACTAACCGACTATGCCAATCGTTATATTGTTGACCGTTTCTCTGTGGTTGATGGTGTCGCAAGAATTAGGCTTGGTGGCGGGCGAACGTATGCGATGAAAATTAGATTGAATCGCATTGATATGGCGGCTCGCAATATTACCGTACAGGATATTGAAAGTACTTTACGTGCAGAAAATATTGAATTGCCAGCAGGACGTATTGAGTCCATTGATAGAGATTTCTCTATTCGCGTAGAACGCAGTTATTTAACGGAACAAGATTTTGCCAATATGGTCATCCACCATGGTGATAACAATGCTTTAGTGCGTTTGTCTGATGTCGCAGACGTGTTTGTTGGTGCGATTGATGACGAGAATATGTTCCGCGGTAATGGTAAAAACATGGTGGCTTTAGGCGTTATCAAACAATCTAAAGCGAATACCTTAGAAGTGGTTAAAATGGCTCGAAAAGAATTGGCCACTATTCAAGAGTCATTACCCGTCGGTACTACGATTACTAATAGTTATGATAGCTCGATCTTTATTCAAGGCTCAATTGATGAAGTATACAATACCTTAATTATTGCTATGTTGATGGTGGTATTAGTGATATTCCTCTTTTTAGGCAATGTTAGGGCAACGATTATCCCGGCGATTACCGTGCCTATTGCCTTAATTGGTTCAATGATGACACTGTCATGGTTTGGTTTCTCGATTAACTTATTAACCTTACTCGCGTTAGTACTGGCTATTGGTTTAGTGGTTGATGATGCCATTGTGGTCTTAGAAAACATTTATCGACGCATAGAGCAGGGACAAACGCCTTTAATGGCGGCTTATGAAGGCGGGCGGGAAGTCGCTTTTGCTGTGGTCGCAACCACATTAGTATTAGTGGCTGTTTTTGTGCCCTTGGTTTTTTTATCGGGTAATATCGGCCGCTTATTTACTGAATTTGCCATTGCGATTTCTGCTGCTGTGGTCTTTTCAAGTATCACAGCTCTCTCGCTTACCCCTATGCTTTGTTCAAAAATGTTAAAACACAAAGAGCGTAGTTCTTCTTTTGGACAAAAGCTTGATCGCGCTTTCGCCCGTATCGAAGCCGCTTATGGGCGAGCTTTAGCTAACAGTATTCATCAACCCTTACTGATTACTTTTATACTTGGTTTATCATTAGTTCTCGTGTCTTTGTTATTTGACAAGTTACCCTCTGAATACACACCCAAAGAAGATCGTGGTAATTTACTTGTCATCATGAACGGTGCTGAGGGCGCAAGTTATGAAAACAATGTCAAAAACATGAAAATCATTGAAAAAAAACTTTTATTTTATAAAAATAAAGGTGTACTACACCGGGTAATAGTACGTGTCCCCGGCTTTGGTGGTCGTGGCGGTATTGCTATTGTTGGTTTACCTGATTGGGATGAACGCAGTATGGATACCTTTAGTTTTATTAAGCAAATAAACAGTGATATAAAGAGTGTGACCGATGTTCGCGCTTATGCCTTAATGCGCAAGGGCATAGGTGGGGGAGGCAACAGTGCTCCTGTTTCTTTTGTCTTGCAAGGCAATACCTTTGCTGAGTTAGCGCAGTGGCGTAATATCTTAATCAAAGCAGCAGAAAAGAACCCTATGCTGTCAAATATTGACAGTGACTATAAAGAAACCTACCCACAACTATTAGTCAATATTGACCGAGAGCGTGCTTATGATTTAGGTGTACCTGTTGCAGATATTGCTGAAACGTTAGAGATCATGCTTGGACAACGACGAGTCACTACTTTTCTTGATCGTGGTGAAGAATACGATGTGGTTATTGAAGGTGATGAGACGCAATTTCGAAGCCCTGATGATATTGATAACATTTATGTGCGTTCGGGTACCAGTAATCAATTAGTACCACTCTCGAACTTACTTAGCATTGTTGAAAATGCCACCTCAGCACGACTCAATCGCTACAACCGCCTACGCAGTATTACCATTACCGCCGATTTAGCGGATGGCTATGCGCTAGGTGATGCGTTAGATTTTTTAGTTAATGTCACTAAAAATGAACTGCCTGAACATGTGCAAATTGACTATAAAGGTGAATCTTTATTACTTAAAGAGTCAGGGAACTCTATCTTGTTTGTTTTTATATTGGCCTTGTTAATCACTTACTTAGTGCTAGCTGCACAATTTGAAAGTTTTGTTCACCCCTTTGTTATTCTATTAACGGTGCCATTAGCCTTGGTTGGCTCTTTAGCCGGGTTAGAGTTTATGGGGATGAGTCTAAACATTTATAGTCAAATAGGTATAGTGATGTTAATTGGCTTAGCAGCTAAAAATGGCATTTTAATTGTAGAATTTGCTAACCAGTTACGTGATAAGGGTATCGCCTTTGAAGAGTCAATCATTGGTGCGTCACAACGGCGTTTGCGCCCTATTATGATGACCACGTTTACCACGGTTATCAGTTCAATTCCGTTAGTGTTAGCAAGTGGGCCTGGTGCAGAGAGTCGCATGGTTATTGGCGTTGTTGTCTTTGCGGGCGTGTCTTTGGCAAGTGTGTTTACTTTGTTTATTGTTCCAGGTGCTTATTATGGGTTATGTCGCAACACAGGCTCCCCTAAAGCTATCAGCAATCAAATTGAAGAAGAAAACTGTAAAATTAAGACTACGCCTCGTTAACTAAACATGCCTATGCACTTGGCTCAGGATCGTCATCCCCGTGGTGTTTTAATCGGGGATCCAGTTTCTAAAGCGCAATGGATCTTCGATGAGAGACTTAGAAGATGACGCTTATAAAGCGTTTCTGAGTATACTACGATAGGCATGTAACTAAATGGTGCGCGGATATCATGGATGAAAGAACTTCGTTATCGGCTTAGACTTATCTTTAAAAAGTTAAGTCATCGCCAAAATCACTTTAGCTATGCTGTTGAATACAGCTCAAATGACGGGCATAGTGTATAAATCAGTTGAAATAGGCTTATACATACAAGCTTATCTGTTTATTTTGCCTGATTTCATTATAACCATTCCCTACAGAAAGGAGTTCACATGAAAAAATTTTTATTCATTTTACTTTCTATTTTTACTTTAGCAGCCTGTCAGTCAACACCTGTTTATAATATTGAAAAAAATCAGGTTCCGGCCGGTCTCTCTGTTGAACAAGTAGAGAAAAGTATTGTTTTGGGATTAATACAAAAGGGATGGAGTGTAAAGTCTAATGCTAATGGCGTTATTTTAGCGGATATTAAAGTACGCACTCACTCTGCGACTATAGAAATTCAATTTGATACAACTCAATATTCTATTAACTATGTTGATAGTGCAAACTTAAAGTATGACTCAACAAAAAACACTATTCATAAAAACTATAATAACTGGATTATTTATATAGAAAGGTTAATTCAAACAGGGTTAATTGAGGAAAGTTATAAAGAGTAAGTACCTAACTGTTTAGGTGTAATGGGAGGGCATAGTGTAAGATTTCTTGGCTCTCTTAATACGAGATACTTTTCTTTATATGATGAAGCTAAAAAAGAGTTTGCTTAGGGGCTGTTGATCTTTCGAGATTGTTTTTGCAGCGAATTGTTGGGTATTTATACAAGGCAGAGCCTTTGTAATGTGGTTATTCCACATAAAAAGGTGATAACGCCGTAAAAATGACCAACAAACGCTGTCCGAAAGA
>JBAHZW010000039.1:0-8732 GCA_037132835.1 Colwellia sp.
AAAAGAATTTGGAAAAGAGCAAGTGACCGCTAAACCTGACGGCGGAATGGCTGCCGAAGACTTTTCATTTTTTGTAGTAGAAGACAACATTCCGAGTGTTTATTGGCTTATTGGTGGTACATCCAAAGAAGCAATTGAAGCTGCCAAAAATGGGGGACCCGCAATACCTTCTCATCATTCACCCTTCTTTAAAATTGACCCCGATGGCTCTATTCCATTCGCCGTTGAAACGACTGTGGTTGCACTGCTGGACCTCTTGAAGAAGTAACAAAAATGCCGGAGGAGTCTGATCCATATTATCCGGCATCATTTGCAAACGATTTAGGCGAGCACCCATTGTTAGGCGCTTGACCTTAACGTGTCTTAAAAGTTAATAACGTAAAACGCATGAATAAAAGAGCAAACTAAACTCTTTCTGCCCACGACCTTTCCTGCAACACCAGCTTTGCCTGTCTTAATTGATCTAACACTATTATGCGTATTTTCTATAAATAAGACTTTATATAAAATAGAATACAAATTATTTTATTTTATATTTTGAACGATGCTTTTTAGTTGTTATTGAATATTTCATGATTTTTGAACCCTCACAGGGATATACAATCTATGGCTCAAGGAGCTGGAAACCCAGTTGTAGATTTGGTTGTGGCAGACCCTGAGTATCAATAGTGCCGAGGATGTATTTACTCAGTTTATTGGCCCTAACGATCAGGTTTTTATGGTGTTAAGTGGCCATCATCATGGTAAAGCAAGACGTATAGATAACCATCAAAATGGCAATAAGGTCTACCAAATATTAGCCGATTACCAAGATCGTGGACAAAGCTATATTGATGCCGCAGAAGCCCAATATTTAAACTATGACGAAGGTGTAGGCATTGGTGACGGATGATATCGATTAATGGAATTTAATGTTAATGGTGATGTCCCCGTATTTAATGTACGAACTTATTCTTCCCATTATAAAATCTATTCAAATGAGCACGAAAATCACACGGAATTCTATTTAGAATCAGAGCGAGATTACAGTGGTACAGTCAGTGGCGAGAGCCTTACAGAAGCACCGTTTCATGAACAAGATAACTTTGTCATTGAGTTAACTGATTTTGTTGCGCGCTTTGGGGAGCCCAACGCGCGGTTGCAATAGTATTAGGAACTCATCACCTTAGTAAAATAAATAAACACTCCTCTCATCTCGATGGGGGAATGTTATGCAGACTAATGAATGCCTTATAGCGTCTATTTAAGCTGAAGGGTACTACTTAAATTCGAGCAGGAATGATCAGATAGTTAGGTCGATAGGTTTTACTTATTTATCCTTTTATTCTTTCTTTTATGTATTGCCATTTTACTCGGCTAGCCAAGCTAGCGAATAAATAAAGTCTCTTGACAAATAATCGTTCTAATCACTACCAGTTACTTTGTGAAATTATCTCGGCTGCTTGCTCATGGTATAACGGCAAATGCACAATAGATTTAGTATCTGCATTCAGTTCTCCCCAGCTTTCTATTAGTTTACTTGCATGCATATCTGCTCGAATAGGGTATTCAAAATTAGCGTGTGAGTATATTTCCTGAGCTTTTTTAGTGGTTAAAAATTCAATAAATTTAATGGCATTATCAATATTTTTAGCTGAACGAGTAAGGGCTGCACCACTAATGTTTACATGACTACCCACCTTTTTATTTTGTGGCAATATAATGCCAATTTTTTGATAGACTTCACGATCACTTTGCTTAATGCTATCTGATAACATACCGTAATAATAACTATTGGCAATGGCTATATCACAATCGCCACGAGCAACTTTTCTCATTTGCTCTCTGTCGCCACCATTAGGCCGCATTGCTAAATTAGCAGTAAAATGATGAACCCAATTTTTAGCCCAGTCTTCTCCATAATGGTAAAGAAAACTTGCGACCATAGTACGATTATAATTGTGTTCGCCCATTCTGCTACAAATTTTACCTTGCCAACGTTTATCTAACAGTGATTCATAGCTAGGTAAGCGTGTTGGGTCTACTCTGTCTTTGGCATAAAAAATAGCTCTTACTCGTAGCGATAATGCAAACCAATAATTTTCTGGATCACGTAAATCTTCTGGTACATTAGCAAGTAGTACAGTTGAATTTATTGGTTTTAACAGGTTTAGTTGTTTCGCTTCATCAAGCTTATCTACACCAACGGTTAATAGAACATCAGCAAAACTATTAGCTCCATCTTGTACAAGACGCTGCATTAGTCTATCGGCTTTACCACTTGCGATATTAATTTTAATGCCGGTTTCCTCAGTAAACTCTTCGATTAACGGTTTAATCAATTCCACTTTTCGAAAAGAGTAGATATTGACTACACCTTGTTCTGCCTGGCTTAGAGGGATAAACATTACATTAAAAAATAATGTAGATAATATAAGATAGACATTTTTTTTCATTTACAATGAACCTTTATTCTGTAATGCTAATGATAATTGTTATTATTTAAGCATGGTTAAGTTACCATGTACAGTATTGACTTAATAAACGTTTTTTTGGTCATCAGTATTTATTTTTTCCAAAAAATATTCACTATACTTTGCTCGTAAGGTGATTTTTTGATTTTATCTCTAACTTTTATTAAACGTGATCATTTTTTTTTACGACGATATTTAGGCATAATATTATTATGTCTGGTAGGGATCATACTTGCTTATACGGTTTTTTTTACCGTAAATTATTATGAGCAACAGCGTCGTTCTCAGCAATTTGAAACTCGTTTCAAAGATAAAGTAACCAGCTTAACGCAAACTATTTCTAGCATTGATAAAGTCTTTTTAGCGACAAAAAGCTTGCTTAACATTAAACGTGGCTTGCTTCAGCAAGATTTTGCGCAACTCATCACCCATGATTTTTTGCAAAATACAGGTCTGCTTGGTGTCCAATGGGCTCCTGCCGTTGATAATAGCCAAGTTAATTTTTTTGAACAACAAGTGCGTGCCACTGGTGTTTTTGATTATCAAATTAGAGCCATGAGTAATACAAGCGAAAACTGCTCAGACATAACCTCTAATACCCTTTTTCCGGTACTATTTGCTCAGCCGGCGGAGTTTATCGGTCATACATTAGGTTTACAATTAACAAGTAATTGCACTATTGCTAGAGGCATGAATCAAGCATGGAAAAATAACAGTATAAGTGCTGCTCATTTCACTAATGAGCATAATGAGCTAGGTTTTAGATTATTACTGCCTATTTTTGAAAATGAGCTTACTGCGAATGCTAAATTGCGAGGTTATCTGGTCGGTATTGTGATGACTAATCAATTAATAGAGACTATATGGGGTAATATCGCTCGCTCTAAAAACCATAAAATATCAATTTTTAATAATTATGATAAAAGCCAAAAAATATATGACTCACAGTGGCGCAATGATTGTATTGTAGACTGCTACTTTCCCGCACCGCAGTCAATGTTGCAAGCGACAATTCCTTTTGCTAATCAGTTATGGACAATAGAGTTTACTCAGTATGGTCTTGGCGTTCATAGCCGTTCTTATGCGCTTGCTGCTGCTGTATTCGTACTTATTTTGACTCTCGGCCTGAGCCTTTATTTATGGATGTATATTAATCGTGTTCGCTGGGCTAACGCGTTAGTAAAAGAAAAAACAGAGTCATTACAATACCAAGCTAGCCATGATGATTTAACTAAATTACTCAATAAAATAACATTAACTAATGAGTTAGATAAACAAATAGAGCAAAAAAAATGTCAGGTTGATAATGGTTTTAGCTTATTATTTATCGACTTAGATCACTTCAAAAAAGTAAATGATACTCAAGGGCATCTCGTTGGCGATAAATTGCTACAGCAAGTTGCACAACGATTACAGAAAGTAGCGCGTAGCGATGATTTACTGTTTCGGTTTGGCGGTGATGAATTTGCTGTGTTGTTGAAAAATAACGTTTGTCCAGCCGCTGTTATTTTGATTGCCAAGCGAATATTAGACAAGCTTGTACAAGTTTATCTTATTGACAATAATCAGTATAGAATTGGTGCTAGCATTGGTATTTCTATTATGGAAAATAATAATATTAGTGCGAACGAAATGATCCGAAATGCAGATATTGCGATGTATGAAGCGAAACGATTAGGTCGAGGCCAAGTTGTTTTTTATCAAACTAATATGCATCAAACCCTAGTGAATAAACAAGATATTGAAGATGAACTCGCTGATGCCATTGCTAATAAACACTTAAGTCTATATTTACAACCGATACATGAAAACCGTAATTTAAAAGGCTTTGAAGCATTGTCTCGTTGGCATCATGATGAAAAAGGTATCATTTTCCCTGATGAGTTTATTGCCGTAGCGGAAGAAACAGGTCTTATTCACCTGTTAGGTGAATGGGTAATAGAAACATCATGCGCACAATTGGCTCTGTGGTTAGCACAATATGGTGAAAAAAATTGTCCTTATATTAGCATTAATGTTTCACCCATTCAGTTAGCACAAGGTGAAGTGGTTACACAAATAGAGCAAGCGCTGAAAAAGTATGATGTACCTGGTGAGTTGCTCGCTATCGAACTAACCGAGTCTGCATTAATTAATAACAAAACCATCGTTAAAGAAAACCTGATGAAGATACAGCAATGGGGTGTAAGAGTTTTCTTGGATGATTTTGGTACGGGATTTTCATCGTTATCATTGTTACGAGACTTCCCGATAGATGTGTTAAAAATAGATCGTAGTTTTATTGTTGATGTTGCTAATAGAGAGGGCTGTCAAGATTCAAAAAAACTGGTTAAAGCGATTATCAATATGTCTCAAGCATTACATATGAGTGTTGTCGCTGAAGGAGTAGAAGACTTGCGTACGTTAAATTGGCTTAATAAGGCGGGGTGTTATTTAATACAGGGTTATTACTTTTCTAAGCCATTATCACCAGCAGATGCAGTGGAATATTTGGCCAAACAAAAGACGTTAAGCACCGTTGTTACGCCTAATAACGCGTTAAACTATCCGCCTTTAATACTTTCCGTTGAAATTTAGCCTATTCAAATATATTTGCATGTTTAGTTACTCTACAGAGCGATTTTATAACAATGCAGGTCGGTGCAAGTTACTTTGTTATACGGGGTGCTCGCTCAAAAATGTAGCCTTGCGTCAGCAATCTGATGACTTTTGATCTGATCCTATCAATAAAGGGTTGAAATAAACACGTTAGCCTTTATATGATGAGCCCTTATTGAATGTTGGCGTTGTTTAGGGATGCTAGCGCTAACGCTCAAAGATAGTGTCGAGAATAATTGCTGAGTTGGTTCTTTCCACACCTTCCGTTGAACAAACCATATTAAGTACATCACTGAGTTTTTTGAGCGTGCTGGCTTGTATGGTAACCAATAAGTCATATTCGCCACTGATCGAATGGATCTGACTAATTTGATGGACTTTTCTTAAAGCGATGCAAATAGTTTTTCGTAAATTTGGCTTCACTTTTAATGACACATTGGCAGAAATTAAGTCATTGCTATATGCGTTACCGAGTACAACGCTGTAGGCTTTAATAACCTTGTTATTTTCAAGTTTATTGAGTCTATTTTGTATCGCGGTTCTAGAAACGCCTGTTGCTCTGGCGATATCTGAAATACTTGCTCGCGCATTTAGGCGTAATATTGACAATAATTCTTCATCTTTTTCGGTTAACAAATGACACTCCACTTAATAATCATATTCATAATATAGCGACTAACTTTCATTTTGACAGGTTTATATGTCAATTTGACTATAAAAAAGGAGATATTTATAAGTAGTGTCACTATTATTGTCATGCGCTCTGAGTTGATAATATAACTATTGAACGACAATCATTATTTTAAGGAATTAACATGACTGATTCTGCATCAACAAAAGGTTTTTACTCGCATTTAAGCGCACAAATAGAGCAAGTAAAAGAGGATGGTTTATACAAGGCTGAACGTATTATTACCACGGCGCAGCAAGCAAAAATAACGGTTGCCAGTGGTGAGCAAGTCATTAATTTTTGTGCTAACAACTATTTAGGTTTAGCAAATCATCCTGAATTAATTGCAGCTGCAAAATCTGGCTTAGATAACCATGGTTTTGGTATGGCCTCGGTACGCTTTATTTGTGGTACTCAAGATATTCATAAAACCTTAGAGCAAGGCATCAGCAACTTTTTAGGCATGGAAGATACTATTTTGTACTCTTCTTGTTTTGACGCAAATGGTGGTTTATTTGAAACCTTACTCAGCTCAGAAGACGCTATTATTAGTGATGCTCTAAATCATGCTTCTATTATTGATGGTGTGCGTTTATGCAAAGCCAAACGTTTTCGTTATGCCAACAACGACATGGCCGCTTTGGAGCAAAGCTTAATCGCCGCCGATGTCGCTGGTGCACGCTTTAAATTAATTGCTACCGATGGTGTTTTCTCAATGGATGGTGTTATCGCTAATTTAAAAGGCATTTGTGATTTAGCTGATAAATACCATGCCATGGTGATGGTTGATGATTCACATGCGCTAGGTTTTGTTGGCGAAAAAGGTCGTGGTAGTCATGAATATTGTCAAGTGATGGGACGTATCGATATCATCACTGGCACTTTAGGTAAAGCAATGGGGGGCGCTTCAGGTGGCTTTACTGCTGCGAAAAAAGAGGTCGTTGAATGGTTACGTCAACGTTCTCGTCCTTATTTATTTTCTAATTCATTAGCGCCAGCAATCGTTAACGCTTCATTAAAAGTGCTGGAGTTATTAGCGGACGGAGATGCTTTACGAAACACTCTCAAAGAAAATACCGTCTATTTTCGTCGCGCTATGGAAGCCGCTGGTTTTACCTGTGCCGGTGCTGATCACGCGATTGTGCCCGTCATGTTAGGGGATGCTAAAGTGGCAAGTGCAATGGCGGAGCGCTTATTAGCGGAAGGTATTTATGTCATTGGTTTTTCGTTCCCTGTTGTACCTCAAGGTCAAGCACGTATTCGTACACAAATTTCTGCCGCGCACAGCAAAGCGCAGTTAGACCATGCGCTTGAAGCCTTTATCCGTATTGGTAAAGAGATGGCGGTTATTTAGTTTGAATACTCCAATTTTTGATTAGTAATAGATTGGACGACACAAGTTTTACTTATTTTAAAATCATCAAGATAAGAGAGTGACAATGAAAGCTTTAGCGAAATTAAAAGCAGAACCGGGTATCTGGTTAACCCACACCGAGAAACCAATTCTTGGGCATAATGATCTGCTGATAAAAATCAAAAAAACGGCCATTTGTGGGACCGATATTCATATTTACAACTGGGATGAATGGGCACAAAAAACCATTCCTGTGCCAATGGTTGTCGGCCATGAATATGCAGGCGAAGTGGTCGGTATTGGCCAAGGAGTAAAAGGTTTTAGCCTCGGTGATCGTGTTTCCGGTGAAGGTCATATTACCTGTGGTCATTGTCGAAATTGCCGCGGTGGTCGTACTCACTTATGCCGAAATACCATTGGTGTAGGAGTTAACCGCGAAGGTTCATTTGCTGAGTATCTGGTGATACCTGCTTACAATGCTTTTAAGTTACCCGATGAAATTTGTGATGATTTAGCGGCAATTTTTGACCCTTTTGGCAATGCCGTGCACAGCGCATTGTCGTTTGACTTGGTGGGTGAAGATGTGCTGATAACCGGTGCTGGCCCTATTGGTCTGATGGCCGTCGCCGTTGCTAAACATGTCGGCGCACGGCATGTTGTCATTACAGACATCAATGAGTACCGTCTTGATCTTGCTAAAAAAATGGGAGCGACTCGTGCTGTTGACGTGAGTAAAGAAAACTTAAGTGAGGTGATGTCAGCGTTAGGCATGACGGAGGGATTTGATGTTGGTCTAGAAATGTCAGGCGTGTCTATGGCGTTCACTAGCATGTTAGAAAATATGAATAACGGTGGTAAAATTGCCATGCTGGGTATTCCTGGTAGTGATATGGCGATAGATTGGAGCCAAGTTATCTTTAAGGGGTTAACCATTAAAGGTATTTATGGCCGTGAAATGTTTGAAACTTGGTTTAAAATGTCAAGTTTGATTCAATCTGGCTTAGATCTTAGCCCTATTATTACTCACCATTATCATATTGATGATTTTCAAAAGGGCTTTGATATAATGCGCTCCGGTCAATCTGGTAAGGTGATTTTAGATTGGACTTAAATCGATTGGGTAGCGGGCGTTCATGGTGCATTTAATAAATAATACTAATGCAAATCGATATCACTGAGCCCTTCTCCTTTTTTGGTTAAGTCAGGAGAGCTTTATCTGTTAACGGCAGGTCATCAGTAACAGCAGAAGACTTTGCTTTTAAAATCAGGATAAATGTCTGCTTACTATTATAAACAAAAATTATGAACAAAAATCATATTCAATGTTATTGATAAACCAAATGATAGTACCGTTGGGTGTCTTTACTACGGCTTCATCATCCACTTCTTTTTTAAGTAACGCTCGGGCCATTGGGCTATCAATGGAGATGTGATCCTTGCCTTGTTCGATTTCTCCACGTTGGTATATTTCATCGGGACCGACTATTTTAAAGCGTTTCTGCTCTCCCTTCTCATTCTCAATATCAACCCATGCACCAAAAAAAACCTTTCCTGCTTGCTGTTGGTTAGGTTGCACCACTGTTAATTGTTCGAGACGTTTCGTTAAAAATCGAATACGGGAATCAATTTGGCGTAATAATCGTTTGTTCTCTTTATA
>JBAHZW010000156.1:0-11729 GCA_037132835.1 Colwellia sp.
CTACCGTTTCCTCTAATCACTCACTACTCTACCGTCACAGATTTAGCTAAATTGCGGGGTTGGTCTACGTCAGTACCTTTAATAATGGCTACATAATAGGAAAGTAGTTGTAGCGGTAAGGTGTAAACAATAGGGGCTATAATATCGTCACAGTGTGGTACGTTAATAACCTTCATGGTGTCGTCACTTTCAAAACGCGCATCAACATCGGCAAAAACATACATTAAACCACCACGGGCACGTACTTCTTCAACATTGGATTTAAGCTTTTCAATTAAATCATTCTTTGGCGCGACCACAATCACTGGCATTTCAGCATCAATCAGCGCCAATGGCCCATGCTTAAGCTCACCCGCAGCATACGCTTCGGCATGAATATAAGAGATTTCTTTCAGTTTAAGTGCCCCCTCCATCGCAATGGGATATTGCTCGCCACGCCCCAAAAATAGAGCATGATGCTTGTCGGCAAAATCTTCGGCAAGATCTTCAATTGAACTGGCTAAAGCAAGTACTTCTTCAAGTTTATTAGGTAAGGTCTGTAATGATTGGGCAATACTTTTTTGTTGCGCGGCTGGCATACCATGGTGTTTACCTATGGCTAGGGTTAGCATGAGTAGACCAACTAATTGGGTGGTAAAAGCTTTAGTCGAGGCAACCCCTATTTCTGCGCCCGCTTTGGTCATAAATGACAAATCAGATTCACGCACTAGTGATGAACCCGGTACATTACAAATGCTCAAACTTGCTGTGTAACCAATTTCTTTCGCTAAACGAAGTGCGGCTAAAGTATCTGCTGTTTCGCCCGATTGTGACAAGGTAACAACCATAGCATTTTTAGGCACAAAGGATTGACGGTATCTAAACTCACTGGCGATTTCGATATTACATGAAACCCCTGCCAGTGCTTCTAACCAATATCGTGCCACCATGCCTGAATGGTAACTGGTACCACAGGCAATAATCTGCACATGTTTAATATTTTTAAAGATGTCATCCGCACCATGACCAAAGGTGTCAATAGCGAGTTCATCACCCAATAAACGACCTTCTAGTGTGTTGCGTACCGAGATCGGTTGTTCGTAGGTTTCTTTTAACATGTAATGGCGATATTCACCTTTATCACCACTGTCGTGTGATACGTTAGCTTCTTTTGCTTCACGCGTAACAGGCTCACCATTGGTATCAAAAATATTCACTTCAAAACGGCTAATTTGTGCAACATCGCCTTCTTCAAGGTAAGAGAATTTACGAGTCACTGGCAATAACGCCATAATGTCTGAGGCAATAAAGTTTTCACCTAAGCCATAACCAATAACTAATGGGCTACCAGAGCGAGCAACAATCATGTTGTCTTTATCACGTTTATCCATAACTACCGTACCGTAAGCACCTTCAAGTTGCTTCACCGTTTTTTGTACCGCCGATAATAAGCTATCACTGGTTTTTAGTTCATGGTGAACCAAGTGAGTAATCACTTCAGTATCGGTTTGTGAGACAAATTGGTAGCCTAATGCTTGCAACCTAGTGCGTAATTCTTGATGGTTTTCAATAATGCCATTGTGCACTACCGCAATTGTGTTATTTGAAAGATGCGGATGAGCGTTTACTTCGCTTGGTACACCGTGGGTTGCCCAACGTGTATGCGCTATACCCGTACCGCCTGACAATGGTTTTTCTGCAAGCGCTTGCACAAGCTCTTGTACTTTACCGACGCGTTTAGTGCTGAGTAATTCATTATTATGATTAATAATTGCCACACCCGCAGAGTCATAGCCGCGATACTCTAATCGCTTTAAACCTTCTACTAAAATATCTGATACGTCACGCTGGGCTACTGCCCCGACTATGCCACACATATTACTTATTCCTTTTATTAGTTACGTATTAGTATTCACGTAGTTAGTTATTACGTTAAATGGTTAAATGTTTTGAGTCCGCTAGCTTAGTTACGTTTGAAATAAGCTAGTCTTGGGCGATAATTAAGTTTATTCCTTGCTCTGTTAGCGCTAACCGCATTGCTTCTGAGAGCCCATCATCGGTGATGACGGTATGAATTTGTTGCCAGTTAAGTTCTAAATTTGGGATTTTCTTAGCTATTTTTTCTGATTCAACCATAACAATGACTTCACGAGATACTTCAGCCATCACTCGGCTTAAACCCGTTAATTCATTAAACGTCGTGGTACCGCGTTTAATATCAATGCCATCAGCACCAATAAACAGTTGGTCAAAGTCATACGAACGTAATACTTGTTCGGCAACTTTCCCCTGAAAAGCTTCCGAGTTAGCATCCCAAGTTCCCCCAGTCATCAATAAGGTGGGTTCATTTTCTAAGGCATGAATTTCGTTAGCGATACTTAAAGCATTGGTCATGACCACTAAGCCTCTTTTATTGGCTAATTCACTCACTAAAGCCGAGGTGGTTTGACCGCTATCAATAATAATACGGTTGTGATCACGAATAAGTCGTGCTGCTGACTTGGCAATCAGTAATTTCTGCTCAGACAAGGTATTCGCCTTTACGTCTGTTATTTCTCTTGGCAAGGCAATAGCGCCACCATAGCGCCTTAACAACAAACCACTATTTTCAAGCGCAGCCAAATCTTTTCTGATGGTCACTTCTGAGGTGGAAAATTGCTTTGCTAAGCGGTCTACACTGACCTCACCCTGAGCATTTAAGTCAGTGATGATATTGTGGCGGCGTTGTTGAGTATTTCGTTTCGACATAAAGTTTTTTACTTTCTTTACAAGAGTAAATTTTGAGTAAGTAGTACCAATTAGTTTCGAATAAAACCAAATAGTTTCAAAGTTGCACGTATTATCTTTCATTCCGAAAGATAATGCAATTTTCTCTCGCTATTTCACAAGATATTTCACAAGATATTTACAACGCAATTTTATCAAGTAATCGCCATAAAAAAAGGCGCTATAAAAATAGCACCTTCTTTCATACATTAGAGCTGAAGTAATAACCCACAGCTATTTTTTAACGGGACGTTGCCAACCACTGACATTACGTTGTTTTGCTCGGCCAAGTCCTAAGCCATTATCTTCAACTTGCTTCGTAATAACAGAGCCCGCCGCGATAGTTGCCGAGGCACCAATAGTTACTGGCGCGACTAACGAGCTGTTCGAGCCAATAAAAGCATTATCGCCAATGGCCGTGGTCGATTTATTTACCCCGTCATAATTACAGGTAATAGTACCCGCACCAATATTAACCTTAGCGCCAATTTCAGCGTTACCAAGATAACTTAAGTGCCCTGCTTTACTGCCCGCACCTAAAGTGGTTTTTTTCATTTCAACAAAATTACCAACGTGTGAATCTTGCTTCATTACTGAGCCGGGACGAATACGGGCAAAGGGCCCCACTGAACAGTCAGCTTCAATGATTGCCTCTTCAATAATGCTATTGGGTTTTATCTCAACATTTTCACCAATGGTGCTATTTTTAATAATACAGTTCGCACCAATAATCACCTTGTCTGCCAGTGACACTTCACCTTCAAAAATACAATTAACGTCAATATTAACTTCGCTACCTGTGGTTAAATTGCCCCGTACATCAATGCGTGCAGGATCACGTAAACTGGCACCAGCAAGCATAAGTGTTTCGGCAATACGCGCTTGGTATGCACGCTCTAATGTCGCAAGTTGTACGCGGTTATTCGCCCCTTCAACTTCAATTTCTGAGTCTGGGTGTGCGGTAGTAATGGCCTTACCTTCGCCATGTGCTGAGGCAATAATATCGGTTAGGTAATATTCGCCCTGAGCATTGTCACTTGATAAATGACTTAACCAACGTTTTAAGTCACCGCCATTGGCCAATAAAATCCCGGTATTGGCTTCGTTAATTTTCAGTTGCTCAGTACTAGCATCTTTTTGTTCAATAATACCAACAACTTGTTGCTTACCCGCAATTTCTTTACGGATAATACGACCATAGCCCGTAGGATTAGCTAAATGCACCGTTAACAGCGCCATCCCCTTGTCAGGTTTAGCCGCTAATAAACGCTCAAGTGTCGACACTTTCGTTAGAGGAACATCGCCATAAAGCACTAAAACATCTTCATCATCCGTTAAAAAAGGGGATGCTTGGTCAACAGCATGACCCGTACCTAGTTGCTCTTTTTGCTCAACAAAGGTTAAATCATCATCGGTACTTTCTTTAGAGAGCGTTGCTTTTAAGACCTCACCACCAAAGCCATAGACCACATAAATATTACTTGCACCAAGTTGACGAGCACTCTCGATAACATGACTAACCATGGGTTTGTCGGCAATACTATGAAGTACTTTAGGTAAAGAAGAGCGCATACGAGTACCTTTACCCGCAGCAAGAATAACAACAGAAAGTGACATGATAAATCCATTCATTGATACTCATAAAAATAAGTTGCTCAAGGGAAACTTATTTGCATGAGTATGAGTCTTTTTTATAAGCGTGTATTGTAACCAAGTTTGCACTTACTTTGCTAGAGGCAGAAGGCTTTTCGAGCGAGGAATTTATGAATAAATCTCAGTAATACCAATTCGCATAAGCAACTTTCTTATGCGAATTGGTTCAAGTTCTGGTATAAGTTCAAATTCAAGTTAAAGCTTAACTTGCATTAAGACTTCTTTCGGTTGGTATTGACGAATTAAACTGGCTAACTCAGGCTTACAAGAGCCACATTGAGTACCGCATTCTAATTTTTCGCCTAAGGCTTCAACGCTAGAGCAACCTTCGCCTATGGCTTGTATTATGGTTTTTTCACCAATGTTAAAACAGCTACAAATTTGCTTACCTTGCTGAAATTCTTCACTCGCAATGCCCAGTAATAACGACTGTATGGTGGCAAAATCTAGCGCCTGCTCAGCAAAAACATGATCAAGCCAACTTGTTTCAAGCGCGGGCCATTGATCAGAAAAATAAGCCAATGCCACAAGTTTCCCCGCCTGCAAACAAACAATAAACGATTGTTCTTCTTGGTTAAATTGCAACCACTCACCCGTTAATTGGGTCTGCTGCTGACACCATAATAGGTTATCGGCAACAAGCTCATCAAAGGCAACATAGTAGGCATTACCGTAGTCTGTACGACTTTTCACCCAAAAATCGGCGGCAACACCCTTATCATCAATAATGTGTAAGCTTAAGTACTGCTTATAGGTTTTTTTAGTTAACGCGACCGCACCTTGTTTCGTTTCAGGTTGCCCTGAAATGGGATCAACAAAGCCTTGGTATAAGTTAGCGACATTCGCATCAGAAGCATAAGACTTGTTCCAATGAATAGGCATGAAACACTCTCCTACTCGTTGTTTATCATCCACTTTAACATGCGCAATAGCAGCACCGGTGCAAGCAGTAATGCTTAACATGTCTTCATCAACAACCGCTAATGCTTGTGCATCCGTTGGGTGCAGATAAAGATAGGGTTTGCTGGTGTGCGCTGACAGTTTGCTCGATTTACCTGTACGGGTCATCGTGTGCCACTGATCACGTAATCGGCCACTGTTCAATACAAAAGGAAATTCAGCTGAAGTAACTTGCGCAGGTAGCTTTGGCGTAATAGCAAAAAATTGCGCTTTGCCTGACGGCGTAGTGAATTTTCCGTCTTGATACACGCGCTCACAGCCGTGGGGATTTTTAGCATTTACTGGCCATTGTATTGGCGCTAAATTATTATATTCTGTGGCAGACAGCTGAGTTAAACCGCTTAAATCCAGTAATCGGCCACCCGTATTTTCAAATTGCGTTAATTGCGCATGCTCTTTAAAGACATCACTCACATCAGCAAAATCAAAACCTTCAAAGTTCATCGCCTTGGCAACATCACAAATAATTTGCCAATCATGCTTTGCTTGCCCAGCGGGTGATACGGCATTACGTTGACGAGAAATGCGTCGCTCAGAGTTAGTCACTGTGCCATTTTTTTCTAACCACGGCGTTGCAGGGAGTTTTACATCGGCAAAAGCCAAGGTCTCCGTATTTTGAACACAATCAGAAACAACAACTAGCGGACACTTTTTTAATGCTGAAATAACTTTTTCGCGATCAGGCAAACTGACCACAGGGTTAGTTGCCATGATCCATACGGCTTTTATCTCACCCGACTCAATTTTATCAAATAACTCAACGGCTTTCGCACCTTGTTTAGTGGCAATAGTCGGTGATTGCCAAAAACGTTGCACAATGTCTTGATGTTCCGCATTATCAATATCCATATGCGCAGCTAGTTGGTTAGCTAAGCCACCCACTTCTCTGCCACCCATGGCATTAGGTTGGCCCGTAATGGAGAAAGGACCACTGCCAGCTTTGCCTATTTTTCCGCTCGCAAGGTGACAGTTAATAATGGCTTGGCATTTATCAACACCTGACGATGACTGATTAATACCCATTGAGTAAAACGTCACCGCACGTTGGCTTTGACAAAACAGCTGATACACAGCGTTAAGCTCGGCAAGTTCAACTTGGCAAAATTGGGCTACTTTTTCGACTGACCAAATAGCCGCCTCGGTTAACGCGCTATCAAAACCTTCGGTATTTTCAGCAATATAATCAGTATCTAAACCCTTATTCTCACTTAAATAGTTTAACAGGCCATTGAAAAAGGCAGCATCAGTACCTGGTTTTAATTGCAGAAAGTTATCGGCTAATTCACACGTTGCCGTTTTTCGAGGGTCAAGCACCACAACTTTCATTGCGGGATTAATTTTTTTAGCGCGCTCAATACGCTGATACAGTACTGGATGTGTCCACGCAGCATTAGAGCCCGTGATTAACAACAGCTCTGTTTGCTCAAGATCTTGATAAGTACAGGGTACAACATCTTCACCGAAAGCACGTTTATACGCGGCTACGGCTGACGACATACATAAGCGTGAGTTAGTATCAATATTCGCTGAGCCGATATAGCCTTTCATCAACTTATTAGCGACATAATAGTCTTCAGTTAAAATTTGACCTGAAACATAAAAAGCCACGGCATCAGGACCGTGCTCTTTAATAATATCATTAAACTTATCAGCAATATGGCTCGTGGCTTCTGGCCAACTCACTTGTTGACCTGAAATTTCGGGTACCAATAATCGGTCGGTTAAGTCTACGGTATTAAGTAAATTACTGCCTTTAACGCACAGTCTGCCATTATTTGCTGGATGATCAGCAGTACCAACCAGTGATACCGCTTTATTATCGGCGACATTAATGTCAACGCCACAACCTACGCCACAATAGGCACAAGTACTTTGAATAAGTGACGGTGTACTTCTTACCACTTGGGCTGAAACGGGCGCTGAGGCAGGTATTAATCTGCTCATAAGGAACTCCTCAAACAATCTCTTAACCAATTTAACAAAAGAGCTCCTTTACGATCTCTCAAGTAAACGTATTTACTAAACAAATAACTTAACATGCCTATGTTGTTTACTCAGGAGCGATTTGTAAGCGTCATCTTCGACGTCTCTCATCGAAGAACCATAGCGCTTTAGATCGGGTCCCCGATTAAAACACCACGGGGATGACAATCCTGAGCCCAGTGCATAGGCATGTCACTTAATAAAGCACTTGTACTTGATCGTTTTCAATACGGATCGGATAAACCGAAATACTTTGCTCTTCTTGTAAACATTGCCCGGTCTTTAACGAGAAATGCTGTTTGTACAATGGCGAAGCCACTACGGGCTCATCATTAATACAACCCACCAGACCACGGTATAATACGTTGGCTTTACCGATAGGATCATAATTGCCGACAGCAAATATTTTTTCTGCACTGTTCGGTATATAAAAAATAGCAATTTGCGCTTCATCGCCTGTTTCATTAGTCAATAAAGCACTGATACCCGAATCAGTTACTAAATCTGTTGAGCCGCAGATTGTGCGCCATAATTTGTCAGTTATTGTATTCATATTTTATACTCCTCTTAAACCGTTTCTACTGCGGCATCAATGATGGTAACGGCAATTTTTTCTTCTTCACGTGCAGGACGAATCTGATCACGCTCAGTAACAAACTGGATATTACTATCACTTTTATCTGAGTTAACAAAAGGTTTAAAACGTTTTAATGCTTCTGGATCTTCGATAGTCGTTTTCCATTCACATTGATAAGTACCAATAATTGCTGCCATTTGTGTTTCTAGTACATCGTTAATACCTAAGCTGTCTTTGATAATAACGTCTTGTAAGTACTCTAAACCGCCTTCTAAGTTTTCCAACCAAGTAGAAGTACGTTGTAATCTGTCACCGGTTTGTACATAAAACATTAAAACGCGATCAATATATTTAACTAAGGTTTCATCATCTAAATCGGTCGCAAATAAATCGGCGTGACGAGGTTTCATACCACCGTTACCGGCAACATATAAGTTCCAACCATTGTCCGTGGCGATAATACCAATGTCTTTACCCTGTGCTTCAGCACATTCACGGGTACAACCTGACACACCAAACTTAATTTTATGTGGAGCACGTAAACCTTTGTAACGGTTCTCTAATTCGATTGCCATACCGATACTGTCTTTTACGCCGTAACGACACCAAGTAGAACCAACACAAGATTTAACCGTACGCAATGATTTACCGTAGGCATGGCCTGTTTCAAAACCAGCATCAACTAACTCTCTCCAAATAAGGGGTAACTGTTCAACCCGAGCACCAAATAAATCGACACGAGCGCCACCGGTAATTTTGGTATATAAATTAAATTTCTTAGCAACTTGACCAAGTACGATAAGCTTATCAGGAGTAATTTCACCACCCGCAATACGTGGCACCACAGAGTAAGTACCATCTTTTTGCATATTACCAAGGTAAGTATCATTGGTATCTTGTAGTGATAAATGAGGTTTTTTCAGTATGTAATCATTCCATACTGACGCAAGCACTGAGCCTGCTAGTGGTTTACAAATTTCACAACCTAAACCTTTACCGTGTTTGCTAAGTAGCTCATCAAAGGTTTTAATTTTTTCGACACTCACTAGGTCGTATATTTCACGACGAGAATAAGCAAAATGCTCACAAATGTCTTTCTTAACTTCTACACCGCGTTTTTCAAATTCGTTATCAGCAACGCTCTTAACTAAGGCCGCACAACCCCCACAACCAGAACCCGCTTTAGTACAGCTTTTAACATCCGCAACCGTTGTTGCGCCCGCGTCAATAGAGGCAATGATATCGCCTTTAGTCACGTTATGACATGAACAGATAGACGCTGAATCAGGCAAAGAATCTACACCTAAAGTAGGTTTATCACCTGCCATCGGTAAAATTAAACCTTCAGGTGCTTCAGGTAAATCAATCTCATTAAGCATGTATTGTAGTAAGGTATCGTACTCAGCCGTATCACCAATTAATACCGCACCCAACATTTTGGTTTTATCAGCAGAGACAACTATTTTCTTATAAACGCCTTCAGGCTGGTTTTCATAGGTATAGGTTAATGCGCCTTCTGTTTTAGCATGTGCATCACCAATAGAGCCAACTTCAACACCCATAAGCTTTAACTTGGTACTCATGTCAGCGCCAGTAAACTCAGCTTCATCACCACAAATATCTTTAACGGCAACTTTCGCCATGTTGTAACCTGGCGCGACTAAACCATAAATAAAATTGTTCCATAAAGCACACTCACCAATCGCATAAATATCAGCATCTGATGTTTTACATTGATTGTTAATAACAATACCGCCACGTGCGCCTATTTCAAGGTCAAATTCACGGGCAAGGTTGTCATAAGGACGAATACCTGCTGAGAATAAAATCAAATCGGTTTCAAGCTCAGTATCATCACTGAAACTCAGTTTATAACGATGCTTGTCACCCGCAACAATCACATTGGTTGCTTTTGAGGTATGAACTTGTACACCTAACTCTTCAATTTTCTTTCTAAGTAAACGACCACCACCACCGTCAACTTGCACCGCCATTAACTGCGGCGCAAATTCAACCACATGGGTTTCTAAACCAAGCTCTTTAAGCGCTTTTGCTGCTTCTAAACCCAGTAAACCACCACCAATAACCACACCCACTTTACTTACGTTAGCACTGGCTTGAATGGCCTCTAAGTCATCAATGGTACGATAAACTAAGCTATGCTCTACATCACCACCAGGAATAGGAGGAACAAAAGGATAAGAGCCGGTAGCTAAAATAAGTTTATCGTAAGGGTACGCTTCACCACTTTCAGTCGTAACAACTTTGGCTAATTTATCAATATTCGTTACTTTAGCATTGGTTTTAAAAATAACGCCTAACTCGTCATAATGCTCTGGCGTTGTCAAAGCAAGATCTTCTGCCGTTTTACCCGCAAAGTATGAAGATAAATAAACACGATCGTATGCTAATCGTGATTCAGCAGAGAGTACGGTAATTTCGTAATCTTCATGTTTGCTCATTTCTTCAACGAAATGATGACCAACCATGCCATTACCTACGACAACGATTTTCGACTTGTTCAATAATTGTTTATCTGTGCTCATAAGACGTGTTCCTACTTATTAGTGCGCGAATGAAATAAAACTCACCGCTCTCTTTGCGCTATTTACTTCGGCTTTGTTCAACATTGCTTACACTAGAGCAATTGAGGTGCCAAAACTTTACTCCGTTGAATAATAAGGAGTTTATATAAAAAACATTCAAGAACAGTAACGTTTTGCACTAGGTTGATGACTAACTGGCACTAATACGGTGCAATATTTGCTTAACTGAAAAGTGAGGGAGGTTATAGCAAGCCGAATAAGGAAGTGATTGCGTAGCGAACACTGCACGGCTTGTGTGGGAGAGGCGCGGTTACTTGTATCGTTAATTGCTTAACTGGTCAGCCAGAGCTGAATTTAAGTAACATTCTCTTCTAGCGTTTTGTCTTTTATGTATTTTATTGATATAGATCAACAAACCAAAAGATTAATACCTGTATATCTTCTGGTCGAAAATAGTTTGAAAATACCCCGCTTGGTTAAATAAACCAATACACTAATACACTAATACACTAATACACTAATACACTAATACACTAATACACTAATACTAATTATTTGGGAGGCATATAATGAAAAATCCGGCATCTTTATTGAGATCCTATTTTTCTACAAAAACAACAACCACCCTACTATTACTTTCATTAGCCACCTTAACGGCTTGTGGTGGTGGCGACGATGATGAACAGGATAGCAGTGGCACCACCTCACCCGTAATAACCTTAGTCGGCAGTGCAGCAATGGCACATAGCTATGGTGATGCGTATACCGAGCTAGGCGCTATGGCTAAAGATAATGTCGATGGCTCAGTTGACGTGGTTATTGGCGGTGATACCGTTGATGTTAATACCTTTGGCACCTACACAATCACGTATGATGCTACCGATGCTACGGGTAATAAAGCAACAACCGTTATGCGTACAGTGACGATTGCAAAGCCCTTTATTACCACTTGGAAAACCGACACCATTTGGAGAGCCGATGATGCTGAAATCACCATCACTTTCAGGGATCCTAACTATGGCAATGCCAGCGCCAAACCGATTAAATATAACTACATCATTGACTGGGGAGACGATAGCGACCCCACTCAAAATTCAACCGTTGCTGAACTTCAAGCTCACACCCACACCCACACCTATAGCAGTAGTGGTACCTACACCGTAAAAATTATTGGTGCTTTTCCGCAAATATACTTTAACGAAAGTAACGAAAGCAGTGACAACAAAAAACTACTGACTATTGAGCAGTGGGGCGACAACCCATGG
>JBAHZW010000065.1:0-17292 GCA_037132835.1 Colwellia sp.
TCATAGTAAACATCAAAACCACCAAGCACAGATTAACATTCGAGCAACATAAGACTGATTTAAAACAACTTTAGCTCATAAAACACTCAATAATAATCATCAGTATAGCGTTACCAATAAACACACCAAAGCAAACCAAACCACCAAAACCTCTATTACCAATTCAAAGTTGTAACAAATACTCCCTTGCAATAAACACATGAATATCATATAAATAACATAGAAGCACAGGGATTTTCTTCTGTAAACCTATATAAATGTAGGTATTGGTTATACAAACAGGGTTTTATTGGTAAGATCAATTAGCAAAAGAAAAAGTAAATACAGAGTTAAAACAAGGTAAATACAAAAACAATAAGAATACTGTCCACAACAATGTGAAAGACAAGCAAGTTCACTTAGCAAATAAGTGCATTGTTAGTCAGGCGACACTCACTAAACTGTTCAAGAGTAAATCGGCACTGTGAAATAATAATATGAATAAGCAGATTAAGATCGATGAATAGGTTGCTAGGGCGTTTACAACTAAAATTAGGATAATAATAATAATGAATACTAAATTAAAATATAGTGCTGTGGTTATTGCTGCCTCTTTATCAATGAGTCCAATGGCAACACATGCCGCTTCTGTGACTATCACTAACGCTGGCTTTGAAAGCAGTTTCACTGGCTGGGAAGATACAGACCCATCGGCCATATCAAGTGATGAGTATGAAGGAAGTAAAGCCGCCAAAATTACTGGCTCTGGTGGTAAATTTGAGCAAGAAATATCTGTAGAGAGCAATACAAATTACACCTTAACTGCATACATTCAAGGTACTGGTGAAATTGGTGCAATAGTTGATGGTGATACTAGCTCAACAGTTGGCAGCAACGACGACTACGAACAAGTAACGGTATCGTTTAATTCAGGCTCAGCATCCTCTGTGACTATTTTTGGCGCTTACGGTGGCGATGAAGGTCGTTTTGATAGTTTTACTTTAGAGAGCACGGGTACTGAAGAGCCTGAAATTGAAGAACCCATTGTAGAAGAGCCTGAGGAGCCCGTTATTGTTGAATGCTCAACATTGACTGATTTAGAAATTAGCTCCGCATCTGATGATGGCTCTAATGATGGTCATGGTCCTGAAAATACGATTGATGAAGATACTTCTGACGATTCTCGTTGGTCTTCTAATGGCTCAGGTAAAGCCATCACATATAACCTAGGCGCTGTTGCGTCAGTGCAAGCGTTAGCCGTTAAATGGTTTAAAGGCGACTCTCGTAGCTCTTATTTTGATATTGATACCTCAACAAACAACAGTGATTGGACGTCAGTGTTAGTGAGTGGTCAATCAGATGGCGGCAGCTCATCTTACGAAAGCATTGATGTAAACGATTCAAATGCACAATATGTCCGTATTACGGGTTACGGTAACTCATCAAATACTTGGAACAGCATCATTGAAACCAATATTTTAGGTTGTGTGGAAGTAGAGACAGAAACGCCCGTTGAACCAGAGCCAGAAACACCTGTTGAGCCGGAGCCAGAAACACCGATAACGTCAACTGATTTTGATTGGACTGGTTGGAAAGTGACCTTGCCAGTAAATGGTGATACTTGGTATAACGATGGTAACACATCAAGTGCCGCAGAAATTCAACCCGCTGGTTGTACTGGCGATATTTTTGATGACAATCTAAGCCTTGATTATTTTTGGTCAGATAGTGAGGGTTTACACTTTAAAGTGCCAATGAATTTAGATGGTAAAACTCCTAATACTTCATATATTCGATCAGAATTGCGTGAACTTAATGACTGGAGCCCATGTAACTCTACAAGTGAAGCAAACTGGTCATACGGCGGCAATCATACCTTAGAAGCGACGGTACGCATTGATGATTATGATCCAGATGGAACAAAAGTTGTTGTTGGCCAGATTCACGGCCATGACATTAGTTATGCAACCATTAAGTTACATTGGGAAGGTGACAGTAAGCCAATTCGTGTTATTTATAACTCTTCACCGAATAGCTCTTCAGCAAACAATGTATACTTAGGTTATATTGATTCATCTGACTTCTGGAGCTATACCATTAAAATGACTGATACTGGTATTGAGTTATCCGCTGGTGGTGTGACCGAAACCATTACCTTTGGTGATGAACTAAGTAACGATTGGAAAGATGCTGACTTCTACTTCAAGGCTGGTTTATACCCACAACAAAAACCTGATGCTGATTCTGCTGAAGTATATGAAGCAACATTCTCTAAAGCGGTCATTACACACTAATATGTCATAACAAGTTAACTAATTAGTTAACCTGAAAACAACGTATTAAGGTTAAAAGCCTGAGCATTGCTCAGGCTTTTTTATTACCATTCTAAAACTCGCCTATTGAGTGGCAAGGCTATAAATTTACTTTATTTAGATTAGGTGTTTCTCAACCAGATATCAGCATTCACTGAGGTTTTCTTTTTACCTTTTTTCTTGCCACTGCCTTCGGGTTTTGCCATGGGTTTGTTTTCGGCTAAATAGGCGGCAGCGATAGCCTCATCCACATCAAAACCTGCCACTTGTTCTCGTTCTAGTTGAATTTTATTCTTCTTCTCAATAACCTTAAAGTGATGATAATCTTCATAGTCTATCAATGATATGGCTAAGCCTACTTCGCCAGCACGACCACTTCGGCCAATACGGTGCATGTAGTCGGCAGGACTTCTGGGTAAATTAAAATTGATAACCACGGGCAATTTTTCTATGTCTAACCCACGAGCAGCAATATCTGTGGCAATTAACACCTCTATCTCCCCGGCTTTAAAGCCGTCAAGTACACGGCTACGTTCACTTTGACCTTTATCACCATGAAAAACCTCGGCAGCAATGCCTCGTTTAGCCAGTTTTTCCGCTAAGTGCTCACAGTTGTTTTTGGCATTAACAAAAATAAGCGCTTGTCGCCATTGATGTCGCTTAATTAAATACGCTAAAAGCGCCGTTTTTTCACCTTTATTCACGGTAAAAACACGCTGTACTAAGGTACTGGTATCGCTACTTTGTAATTGTATCTCAATGGGGTTGTTGAGTAGCTCTTGCGTTAATCGCTGTACTTGCTCAGGAAACGTGGCTGAAAATAGTAAAGTTTGTTTTTTCTTTGGCAATAAGGCTAACAACGCCGAGAGTTCGTCTGTAAAGCCTAAACTTAGCATTCTATCGGCTTCATCAAGCACTAAGGTGTTCACTAAATCAAGCTTAATGGCGTTACTGGAAATTAAATCGAGTAATCTCCCCGGTGTCGCCACCAAAATATCGGTACCACCACGTAACGCCAGCATTTGAGTATTGACCGACACGCCACCAAAAACAGCCCGAATTTTAATCGCACCATTAAAATGCGCCGCATAAGATTGAATGCTGTCAGCAACTTGTTTGGCTAGCTCTCGGGTAGGTACTAAAATTAGCCCCGCAACATAGTTACCTTCAACATTTTGGCTGCTTTTTTTACCTTTTTTACCTTTATTAGCGAATGATTTTTCAAGATCTTGTCTTAAAAAAATGTGCTGTAAAATAGGCAGTGCAAAGGTCGCTGTTTTACCCGAGCCAGTATTGGCTCCAGCAATTAAGTCATGTCCCGCTAATACACTGGGAATAGCTTGTGCTTGAATGGGGGTTGGCTGGTGATATTCCAGTTCAGTTAACCGTGCTAATAAAGGAGGGATAAGGCCAAGTGCGGTAAAGTTGGCAATAGGGGTAACAGGATTCATCAATATAAACGGCTCAACGCTAAAGTTATAAAAATTATTTTAACGTATTTAACCCTTGGTGAGTTAGTAAAATATAACAAAGTGGCCTTAATGCCTCTCAATGTCTGCAAGTGTTAGCACTAGCAAAGCGTTGTCGTCGCTCATCGTTTGATTAAATTCTGCTCCTCTCTGTGAGAATTAAAAGGCTTAGAAGTAAGAAGCCGCATTGAAGGTTGTAAACCTCAGTGGTATTATGTCCCGCTATCAGCAATAAAGCCGAATCTTCTATTGCCGTAATTGCTACATTTGTCTATTGATACTTTCATCGTAATAAAAAAGAAAACGTTCTCATTTATCAACTTTCCAACCTAGTGAATTCTGAAAATAAAGCTTATGGCCAAAAACATATTTACACCCGAATTACTCGAACAGCACTTCACCACCAATGAATGGAAGAAAGGTAGCCGAATTTTCAATGCTAACGGCATTAAAAGCTGTGCTCTTGATGGTGACGTAATTCGTGGCGTCGTTTTCAGTGAGCGCTCTCGCCAGACGAGTTATTTAACGCGTTTAGTATTAGCCGCCAACTTAGGTAATAACGCTGGCAGCATTACCAGTTATTGTACTTGTTATGTCGGACGCGATTGTAAACACGGTGCCGCCTTGGCAAGGTATTTTATTGATGAGTATTTTGATCAAAACAGTATTGCGTCTCATGAAAAAGTGATTGATAAATGGCTTAGTAACTTTCAAGCTCAGCCAAGCAGATACCCACCCAATAGTCAAAAAAAATCCTTATTGTACTTTTTAAAGCCCAGCAGTTTTAACGAACAAGATTTTTTTAATTTAGAGATTAAATCAACGCGCCCTAAAAAAAATGGCGGTTGGAGTAGCTCACTGAGTAGTGAATATTCCAGTAGTTCATTAATAAATAGTGCTTATGCGAATAATGATGATGTCGCTATCATTACCGAGTTGATGCGTACAAACCAATTTAGTGATGCGATTAAGTACTTTGATTTATTTGAACGTATTATCAAAACAAATCGCTGTTTTTGGTATACTAACTACCACTTAGATCAAGCCATTAGCTTAGGTGAACCTTTAGAAGCACAATGGCAGTGGTTAGCCCTTGAAAACGAGTTGCATACTTTACAGCTTGTGTTTGTGAAACCGTCAACAAGTTTGCACATTATCAAGGCGCAGCCACTTTGTTATTATGATGAACAACAAAATAGCTTTGGCAAAATCAATACCAATACCCAATGTAATTTTGAAGCCGACTTACTCAACTCGCCTATTTTTGAAGAAGATAAATTACCTTGGGTAATGAATAAGCTTGCTATGTCGTTAGGTGATGCGGTGCAGCGTTTACCTAAACCTAAAACAAAATTTTCACAAGAATTAACAAAACCCGATGTGTATTTGGCTTTTTCTACCCCGTCAAAAAGTAACCCTCAAGCGGGTTATGTGCAGGTTAATTTTTCTTATCAAGGCTGTTTAGTTAATCCACATAATGACAGTGTCACGGTGACGCCAGTCAATTCAAGCGAGATAAAACTTTATCGAGATCTCGCCTTTGAGCAAACCGTTATCGATAAACTCACCACGTTAAACTTTATTGCTCAGCCTAAGCCTAAGCAGTACACTTTTACCAATCAGGACTATCTGAATAAAGATAAAGTGCCTAAATTTTCAATGCTGATGGAAGCCCCTTATTTTTGGCACAGTTTTTTACATCAAGAGTTACCATTATTAAAAGATTTGGGCTGGCATGTTAGCTTTGCTGATAACTTCTATTATAAAGCGCTGTCCACCGACAGTATTTTTGATGCTGAAGTGATTGAAACAGATGATCATGACTTTTTCTCATTAGGGTTAAATTTAACCATTGATGGTAAAAAAATGCCCGCCTTCCCGATTTTGCTCAGTGCTATTGAACAGTTACCTAGGTCGGTGCTGCTTGACCGCGGCAAAGTTGACCAAGAGAATACTGACGGTACAAAAAAACAGCAAATCTCTCTTGATTCACCCATTTATGTTGACCTAGAAAATGGTGATTTTGTTGCCTTGCGTTATCAAAGTGTACAACCCATATTAAAACAATTTATTGAACTGTTTATGCCAAATGCCTTAAATAAAGATGGCACTATGGCGCTATCTCGTTTTCAAGGGCACCAAACGTTATCTATGTTAGATGACCAAGGGTTAATTGCAACAGGGACAAGTAAGTTAAGAGCTTTGGCTGATAAACTAAAAAACTTTCAACAAGTAACCAGTGTGCCCGTGCCCGCGGGTTTAAATGCAACGTTAAGAACGTATCAACATCAAGGACTCAACTGGTTACAATTTTTACGAGAGTATCGTTTAAACGGTATTTTGGCTGACGACATGGGCTTAGGTAAAACCATTCAAACCTTGGCGCACTTATTAATTGAAAAACAACAAGGGCGACTGAATAAACCCGTCTTAATTGTTGCTCCCACCAGTGTTATTTTTAACTGGGCCAATGAAATAGACAAATTCACCCCACAACTTTCTTATCAAGTACTGCATGGTAGCAAGCGTAGAGAGCACTTTAGCTGTTTTGAAAGACCTGAAGGTGCTGAAGGTAAAGAGGAACACGTTGATATTATTATCACCAGCTACGCCCTTATTACTAAAGATTTAGCACATTATAGTGAACAAAATTTTTATTACCTCATTCTCGATGAAGCCCATTATATAAAAAACACCAAAACTAAATTATATCAAGCCTTTATGTCGCTTAAAGCACAGCACAAATTGTGTTTAACGGGCACGCCTATGGAGAATCATTTAGGTGAATTTTGGGCGCAGTTTAATTTTTTATTACCCGGTTTTTTGGGAGGACAAAAGCAATTTAGCAAACTCTTTAGAACCCCGATAGAAAAACACGGTGAGCAAGAGCGTAAAAAGTTATTAAATCAGCGTATTAAACCCTTTATCCTACGTAGAACCAAAGATAAAATAGCGACTGAGCTGCCGCCAAAAACTGAAATAATTCAAAAGTTACGGATAGAAGGTAAACAAGCTGAATTGTATGAGTCAGTGCGTTTAGCGATGGACAGCCGTTTAAAAGATATTATTGCCGATAAGGGCTTAAAGCGCAGCCAAATAGAAGTTTTAGATGCGTTATTAAAACTGAGACAGGTTTGTAACCACCCTAAGTTATTATCACTTGAGGGAGCTAAGAAAATAAACCAATCGGCTAAGCTTGATTACTTGATGGAAACGCTGCCTGAGCAAATTGATGAAGGACGTAAAATATTAATTTTTTCACAATTTACCAGTATGCTTGCCTTGATAGAAGAGGAATTAGTGAAAGCAGGTATTGATTTTGTTAAATTAACCGGCGCAACCACTAAAAGACAAGCGGTGGTAGATAAATTTCAAAGCGGTGTGGTGCCCGTATTTTTAATTAGCTTACGCGCAGGCGGCGTGGGCCTAAACTTAACGGCAGCCGATACGGTTATTCATTTTGACCCTTGGTGGAATCCTGCGGTAGAAAACCAAGCTACCGATAGAGCTTATCGTATTGGACAAGACAAACCTGTGTTTGTTTATAAATATATTATTGAAAATTCAATCGAAGAAAAAATACAAAAAATACAACAAAACAAAGCCGCACTGGCAAAAGCGTTATTATCTGAAGAGGTAAGTGATAACAAGTTGAGCTTAACTGATGATATTCTCGACTCACTACTTTCCCCTCTAAGCTAGTAACAAAAGCTCTGCCCTATCCTTACAAAAACAAAAAGGCCAATACAGGTAATATTGGCCTTTACTTTTATCTTTCAGCTTAGTATTAGTTTTAGTTATTCGACTTCATCTAAGTAAAAGTTCATTTTAAACCAAGGTAATAGGTAGAGCCTATGTGATCCTGATACCAAGCCAAAACGATTGATTTACTATTGACTTAATCGGTACAATGTCTAATTAAACAGGTATTTATACAAATAACAGTTAAAACAATACCAGTTCTGCTAATTAGATGGTCTATTTTAGCCTTAGAAAAATTGCCCAGTACCGATATTTATTTTAATCACTAGTTGTTCTAATGATTAAATAAATAACAAGGTAATGGCTGATTTTAACAAGTAGAAATAAACACATAATTAATGGGATTGGTATAACTGTTCTTATTACTGATACCCCCTCTTCTTTTTCACTAAAATAGGTTTACTGTGCTTTCTGAATTTTTATCTACCATCAATTTCGCCTTTTCTATCACTGGCCCTATTTTTATTATGGTTGTACTGGGTAGTATCTTGAAGTATTTTCGTTTAATTGGTTCCGCCTTTATCGACCAAGCTTCGATGCTGGTATTTAAAATATCACTGCCTGTGTTACTCGGTATGAGCATGGTAAGAACAGATATAGCCACGGTATTTGACCTTGTCACCATCGCCAACGCATCACTGTCAACTTTACTTGTTTTTGTACTGTTAACCTTAACTGCCTCTATATTTGTTAAGAACCCACGTGATAAAGGTGTGTATGTACAAGGGGCTTTTCGAGGGAATTTAGCGATTGTCGGGCTCGCCTTTTGTGCCAATTTATATGGTGATGCAGGTATTGCCAAAGCGTCTATCGTTATGTCGATATTGTCGCTGGTGTATAATGTTCTGTCTATTTATACGTTAACAACAACACTAACGGAGAAAAAGCTAAATCTGATAACGATGCTGATCAGTCTGGTTAAAAATCCATTGATCATCGGTATAGTGCTTGGTATTACCATTAATTTACTGCATATTCCTATTCACCCAGTCTTAATGAAAACGGGGGATTATTTAGCTCAATTAACCTTACCTGTTGCCCTACTCTGTATTGGTGCGAGTTTATCTTTTGCGGATATGAAAGACACGAAAGTGATTACTTCTGCGGCCGTTATTGCCAAGCTTATTATCACCCCCATTATCATAACCTATATTGCTTATGCAAGCGGATTCTCTAAAATGGATCTGGGTATATTATTTTTAATGTGCAGTACACCAACCGCTGCGGCCAGTTATGTTATGGTAAAAGCAATGAAGGGTAATGAAACCTTAGCCGCTAATATTATTGTCATAAGCACTATAGGATCATTATTTACGGTAAGTGTTGGCTTAGCCGGTCTGAGAATTTTTGAGTTGATTTAAACTCAGCGTCGAATTATACCATTTCCATTAAATTAGTTCCCATTCAGAGCTTGTCAGTGCTTTGAGAATAAAGTGAATTTTTTTGTCTATAGTCACTCTATATTAAAGAAATTCTGTGCGATTATCGAAGTACTGACAAACGCCAAAGGGCGAGTTTAAAAGGCTTACTGCTACGTTATTGATTTCGACAAGGACTAACCATTCTCTTCAATCAATGCCTTGCCTCTAAGCCTTTTAAATCTCGCTGAGTGGGAAGAAACTTAGTGGAATTGGTATTAACCACATTATACTGCGTTAACCCGACCGCCTTGCTAAGTCTTTTTAATTTATCATTTACTGATCAATTAGATCAATTCTTTAAATGTGACGCTGTAACAACCAATGCCAGCATACTCAATCTCTGTTTTTTTATCAAAATCCACTTCAACAATACCTTTGTATGAGCCTGTTGTGAACGCTTCACCTTTTTTAAATGTTACCCCACGTTTACTCATAAAGTTAACGGCCCAATAAACAGGTAACTGCGGTAGTGGGTTAGGATGAACACCCTCAAGTTTTTGCTCAGTGACTTCACCGTTTTCTTGTGTCTGTTTAAAAGAAAGCTGTATTTTACTTGCTGAAAATGCTGCAGCTCTATCAATTTCAGGGCCAATGTATAAGCCTTGATTAAGTAAACCGTCGGCTAAGCGCTCAGGAAAAAGAGCGGTTGAATCATTAGCAAAACGACTTTGCATTAATTCCAATGCCATATGACAACTGCCAATGGCTTCATTTATTTCTTCTTCAGAATAATCTTCATCGCGCGCTGGCAAGTCTTTATTCAGTACAAAAACAATTTCTGGTTCAATGCGTACTTTGCCATTATCTTTCATAAGTAAACACTGATCGCCCTTTTGCATAGTGTTACTGAAAATTGGCGCCATAATAATTTTATCATCAGCTAAAGGTAATAAACATTTCCAACCAGCAACGCTGTCAGAACGAAGTTTAATCATCTCTTGATGAACCATCAATGCATCTTCAATGCTTATTGGCTTTATCTCATCAGGTAAACTATCCGCTTTAGTACCGGGTACTCGACGTGCTAAAAATTGCTGTGCCGCTTCTGTAAATTTTTGAGTTGTCATAGGATTAACTTTTTTTAAGTGAATGAATGTAAGGAAACTAAAATAATTTTACCGTGATACTAAAAACTTTACTAGTAATGCGGGTATGTAACGGGAAATTTTACGTTACAAATTATATCAAAAAAACTTTTATGCTCATGGTTCCATTACTTTTTATATAGAAAGTAATGTGCCAACCACTTCCCGACTCGAGTTTCTACAACTTGATGTAGTTTAGGTATAATCAAAATGAATCGGTGTTTACTTAATAGATATCCCCCGAAAAATTGAAATAATAACGCGTGTTTTGATCTACCTTAAACATAGGTCTTTTAGTTACCAACAAGTGCTAATACCTTCTTCTAAGTTGAACAATTTGTAATACTATCATTAGAGTAAGTTTTAATACTCGCTAAATTTTTATAATGTAAAAACACTAAAGAAGTGACTAAGCTCGTTTGTGCACGTACTTGGTGTCTTTTCTATCATACTAACTCAAGGAGAATTTTAAACATGTCTAATAAAATTGCTTTAATTACGGGTGCAACGGGTGGTATCGGTTTCCAAGTTGCTAAACGCCTTGGTCGAGATGGTTACACCGTAATACTTAACGGTATTGAAGATGAAATAGGTGCAGCACGCGTTGCTGAGCTTAAAAAAGAAGGCATCGAAGCTGAATATTACGGTTTTGACGTAACTAACGATATTGAGGTGACAGAAAATGTTAATGCTATTGGTAACAAATACGGTAAAATCGACGTTGTTGTTAACAATGCCGGTGGTTTAGGTGGCCGAAGCCCAATAGAAGAGATGAGCACTGAGTTTTACCGTTTCGTTATGGCACTTAACCTTGATAGTGCCTTCTTCGTATCTCGTGCAGCAATCCCATTTTTGAAGAAAGCAACGGGTGGTTCAATCATCAACTACACTTCAAACGCTGCTTGGAATGCTGGTGGTCCCGGTGCGGGTATCTACGGTACTTCAAAAGCCGCTGTTCATACCTTAACTCGTGCACTTGCTAAAGAATTAGCCCCTGCGGGTATCCGAGTAAACTCAGTATCTCCGGGTACTATTGATACGCCATTCCATGCACAAATCAAAGAAACTAAACCAGAAGTTTTTGCTTCTTGGAAAGACAGCATCATGCTTGGTCGTTTAGGTCAGCCTGAAGAGGTTGCTTCGGTAATTTCTTTCTTGGTTAGTGAAGACGCATCATTTATGACCGCTGAAACGGTTCAAATTGGTGGTGGTCAGGCGTTAGGTATCTAATCGGTATTCTATTACGGATTTAATCATATTGTCCCGCCCTAAGAGCATCTTGATACCTTTGACTGAATAAGTAACAGTCAAAGGGTTTATCGAGAAGATCATATTATTTGTTTTTCAACATCAGTGAGTTGTTATTCTGATCAATATAAAAATCAAAATTTCTTAAAAAATTCATGCCTAATAAACCATCATTATGCTTACTGACAAAGGGGCTTACTGCAAAAACAAAATCATTAACCACATAACCTTGTATAGCAAATTCTGACACCTGATAAAGACTCGCGGTAATTTGTCCTCCCGCTGTACCTAGCTGTATGTCTTTAATATAAGTGGTCTCTGCATAGCGATTTAACGCTGAAAATGCTCGCTCAGATATTAATGAAATACTCGCCCCAGTATCCAGCAATAATGAAAGCGTAAACCTATCATTAATAAGTGCCTGGACAATATAATGTTCGCCCTGTCGACTTAATGGAATGCTTTCTGGCTTTCTTAGCGCTGATTCTATTTTTGCTAATAAGCTTTGTGCTTTTATTTTATAATTAGCGTGATTTAATAAAGGCTCAATAGCATTAAGTGCATATTCAAAGTCACCTAATTGGTATTGTGCACGACCAATAAGCCATTGTAAGTTAAGGTTATCGGGATCAAGTAGTAGCACTTCTTCCACTAACTCTCTAAGCTCAAACCACAGCCCTTTATTTATTAATACCTCCGCCTGCTGTTGAACGAGGTCTCTTGCAAATTCAATCACATTCCCTTTTTTCACTTCATTAAAGACATGATACTGCACTTCATAGGCTTGTTTTATAGCAAGTAACGACAAGTGCTGTTGCTTATATAAATCAACTTGTAAATAGAGAAAATCGACATCATCTCGCTCGAACTCTAGGTAGGCACTGATTGAGTTTTCAGCATCCGTAAATAACGTGTGTTCAATTAAACCTTGACTAGTTTGTAGCCAAAAGAGTCTCAGTGCAGATAATTCAGCCGCAAAGGCGATTTCATCAATATTTCCAGTATCATCAATAATAAAATTCTTCATTAAAAAACTGGCGGTAATATACTCTTTGCTTTGAATCGCCTTTTTAATTTTACCCGCTCGATGTTGTGCTCTGATAGGCTTTACATTATGTATGTCGCTAATATCACCGCTATTGATTTTGGCATGGGTATTCGCTTGACTAGGGTTAAGGAAATTTTTTTTAATCTGCGCCACATACGGCTTAGACTGTATGCGTACATGGGGATCTTGCTGAATTTTTTTTTCAAGTACGTAGACATTGAGTTGCAGAAACAAATAAACATTAAGACTTAATGAGCAAACTAAGCTAATAAATAAAGCAACACGCCACATAATTTCCCCACACAGTTAGAGATAAAAAAGCAAATAAAATAAGCCTACGGACTTATTTAATGGCTAACTCTTTAGCCATAATAATAATAAACTTAGCGCCACTTTCACAAGGTAAACATTTAATATCACCTCCTAATTTACTGGCGATATTATAACAAATATGTAAGCCTAAACCGCTGCCGCCACGACCCCGTTTAGTGGTGTAAAATGGGGTAAACACATGGGTGTACATATGCCTTGCTATTCCCGTACCGTTATCCTGATAAAGGATAATAATATCTTTATTTTCTATTTTAACGTCAAGTTGTATTAACGCTTTATTTTCAATGGTAAAGCCATGCAATATTGAATTCATCACTAAATTGGTTATTATTTGCGCTATCGCTCCTGGGAATGAATTCATCGTGATTTTGTCATCACAGTTTATGACAATGTCACAATGATATTGTTTATATTGAGGGTATAAACTCGACAGTAATTCATTTAAATAGTCATAAAGTAGAAACTCTCTTTGTTCCTCTGAGGATTGATCAACAGCAACCAATTTAAACTGTCGAATAAGAACATTAGCCCTATTTAAATTAGTTGTTATTAAAGTAGTCGCTTGGTTTAGCTTATCTAAAAATGTATGCATTTCTTTTCGAGTAACTTTATTTTGTTGAACGCTAGAGGCAAACGTATCTAACAAATGTTGGCAGGTGCTTACTGCTGTAACACTTACACCAAGCGGGGTATTAATTTCATGTGCAACACCAGCGACTAAACTCCCCAAGGCCACCATTTTTTCTGATCTAACTAATTGTGACTGTGTATTAAGAAGTTGCTCATTAGTTTGCGCTAATTCAACGTTTTTAGCACTAAGTACCTTGAGGTATTTTTTTTTATTATTACTCGTTTTTTTCATCCGAAAAACGACCATTAATGCAAATAAAATAAGGCTAAAACTCAATATTATGGCAATATATTGCAGTTGTATTTGAAGCCTCTTATTGGATAATCTTTTTTCTTGATTAACTAATGATATATCTTGACTAGCAAGTCTTTTTTTATGCTGCTCTAGCTGTGTTTTTTGTTGCACTAAGGTCACTTTATTCACATCAATGGCCTGTGATAATTTTTTAATATCCTTTTCTTTGTCTGTTAATTGTTTTTGCTTATCGTCAAGCGATTCATCATTATTGGAAAGTTCTGCTCGGCTATTGTTGAGGGTTAATAACAGCTTGTTCATTTCCTGCTTTAACAGTGTATATTGCTGTTGCCTTTGTTCAATATCGTTTGATAAGGCCCTTAACGTATTTTCTCGTTTATCAAGTAATACTTTTTTATTAACTAGTTCAGTATTCATGTCATGTAACACATTAGCAATATCAACTTCAGTACCGCCGAGCACTATAATTTCTGCCGATAATGATAATTTCTCATACATAATATTATAGCGATTAAGTTCGAATGAAATCGCGTTAGCCTCAGGGTAAACAAAATTGATCATGGTATTTTGTTGACTAGCGGCATTATCTGAAATGACTAAGGTGCTTTTGCCACTAAGTGCGCTTTGTAGTTTACCAAGTAAATGACTATTCTCTTGGCCGACAACAATAACCTGTATACTTGCAGGAGAAGTTATATCACTTTGCCTAACCACCTTGATATGACTAGAACGTATTTTTTTTCCATTTAACACGAAAAGGTTTTCATAAAAACGGCTGTCATTGCCCCAATAACTGATGGTGATGATTTTAACTTTTTGTTCATCTGGCCAGACAATATAATTTAGAAATTTTTGTACCCAGACCACTTTGAGTTTAAGTAACTCCACCGAGCTTGCTGGCTGGGCATAGTGAGGTACAGCAAGCATTAGGATCAACAATGCTATTTTAATAAGGGTGATAGAATAAGCTCTACGACGGAACTTCACGGGGTTTAATATCTCGATACTTAACATTCCAAATAAGATCAATAGGATAGTTACTAAAATTTCAGTACGCTAAACAACCTGTTCAGTACTCTTTATACCATTAATTTGACTATTCCGCAGGATATAAACTTGAATTCAGGGTTATCTGCTCAGTAAGGAGGTACAAGGGCAACTTTTATGGTGCTTTTTTTGGGTTAAACTCCTTATCTGATTAAATGCTATTAAGGTTATAAAACCACCACGGATTTTATTTGTGCCCATACGGCACAACCAAGCTGTAAATTTAAACGTTTGGTTGATGCATAGGTGATGGTTGATAAAAGGGTTTGCTTGGCCGATATTTTTACCGAGATAATGCGCTCTCCTGGACTATCACCCTCTTCAATTGCGCTAACGGTACCCGCTAATATATTGCTAATTGAGCTATTCTGTGGCGGAGCAAGGCATAAACTGACATCTTTAGCATTAATACGACACCTTAATTTAGTGCCTACTAGGTGACTAATTTGTGGCACCGATAATGTTAAGGTATCAATGTTAAGTTCAGTTAAATGATCTTCTTTGTGTGCAGAGACTTCGGCATAAAGCATGCTACTACGGCCATCATAAAAGCTCACTCCAGCATCAGCATCAAGCATCACCTCGGCGAGGGGGCCACTTTTAAGTACAGAGCCTTCTTTAATAATGACAATGTAATCGGCTAACCGTGCGACTTCGTCGGGTGAATGACTGACATAAATTATCGGAATCGAAAGCGCTTGTTGTAGGCGTTCTAAATAAGGCAATATCTCTTGTTTTAAAGCGTGATCTAATGCAGAAAGCGGTTCATCCATTAACAGTAATCGTGGCGAGGTAAGTAATGCGCGAGCAATAGCAACACGTTGGCGCTCACCACCGGATAAAGAGCTGGGCGGACGATCTAATAGCGGCGTCAGAGATAATATGCTACAGATATTGTCAAAATTAACTTTTTGTTTTTCTGGCGCGACACGCCGACGACCAAAATTGAGATTATCGCGCACATTAAGGTGTGCAAAAAGACTGGCTTCTTGAAATATATAACCAATGTCCCGTTGATGTGGTGGCACAAAAATGCCTTTTTCTGAGTCTTGCCAGACCTCATCACCAATTGCAAAGTAGCTGTTGGGTAAATTCTCTAACCCTGCCATTGCACGCAAGCAAGTAGTTTTACCCGAGCCAGAGTGGCCAAAAAGTGCGCTGACTCCCTGCCATGGTAAGGTTAATTTAACATCAAGCTTAAAGCCATCGTATTCAACGCGAAAATGGGCATTAATCTCGCTCATGTTCTTTTCCTTAGCGGCGAGTCGATCGTCGCTGACTTATGGTTAATTTGCCGACCTGTCCTTGTTTTTTTGGTGCTTTGATGGTTAATACAATAAATAAGCAGTAATCCGATAAATGAAACCAGCATCATGCCTCCCGCTAACCAATGTGCTTGCTCATATTCCATCGCTTCCACATGGTTATAAATTTCAAGCGATAAAACGCGAGTTTGCCCAGGGATATTGCCGCCAATCATTAAGACAATGCCAAATTCGCCGATGGTATGGCAAAACCCCATAATAGCCGCGGTAAAAAAACCGGGTCGAGCAAGCGGAAAGGCAACCAGCCAAAAGGTCGCAATAGGGCCGGCTCTTAAGGTTGCTGCAACTTCTAATGGCCGTTTTCCAAAAGATTCAAAGGAATTTTGCAAGGGTTGCACAACAAAAGGTAAGGTATGTATTGCGCAGGCAATGGCTATGCCAGTAAAACTGAAAGGTAGACTACCTATGCCGATATAATTGGAAAATTCGCCAATAGGGCTGTTGGGAGAAAGCATAAGCAGTAAATAAAACCCTAGCACGGTCGGAGGTAAGACCATAGGTAAGGTACATAAACTGCCTATTAAGGGTTTAAATCTAGATTGTGTCTGTGACAGCCACCATGCAAGTGGTGTGGCTAATACAAGTAATAGCAGGGTAACGATGATTGCTAATTTAAGGGTTAACCATATCACAGAAAAATCAGGCATTAGCTTTCCACTTCATAACCAAATGAACGTATTATTTTTAAAGCCGAGGGACTTTTTAAGTAAACTAAAAACTGCTTGGCAACGGGGTTGGCTTTACCTTTTTCAAGTAAAACTGCATCTTGTTGGATAGCTTGATAAAGGTTACTCGGCACCATCCAGAAAGAGCCCGAAGAGATTTCCCCATTAAATGATACTTGTGAAAGCGAAACAAAACCTTGTTTTACACTGCCACTGTTGACATATTGAAAGGTTTGCCCAATATTTTGTCCCTGCACTAGTTTTCCCTTTAATTGTTCATATAAACCCAGTTTTTTTAATATATTAACAGCTTGCTCACCATAAGGCGCGGCTTTAGGGTTCGCAATCGCAAGGTGCTTTAAATCTGTTGATGTGAGACTTTTTCCTTGTTTGTCGATAATACTTGGATCTTTTGACCAAAGCACCAACTTCCCTTTTGCATAAGTAAATTGGCTATCTTTGACCGCTAAGGCTTGCTCAACGAGTTTGCTTGGTCTTTTTTGGTCTGCCGCTAAAAACAGATCAAAAGGCGCGCCGTTACTTATTTGTGCAAATAACTTTCCTGTTGAGCCAACGGAGACGATAACCTTATGTTCTGTTTGTGACTCAAATTGGGTAGCTAGTACCTTGATAGGTTTAAAAAAATTACCCGCGACAGCAATAGTCACTTGCCCAGCCGAAGCAAAGCTACAATTTAGTAATAAAATACTGG
>JBAHZW010000045.1:0-10089 GCA_037132835.1 Colwellia sp.
ATACGTTCAAATTGTTTGTCTCTGAATACCGACAGACATAATTTTTCAGTTCAGTTGCATATGCTTAATAGATACTTTTCTATTCCGTACTCCAAAATAATCTTTGAAATAATTAGCGGAACTGGTATTAGATGCATAGCGCTGATAATCTCTGAGTGAGAACTAATTTAATGGAAATGGTATTACCTGTCTTCATTTTTTGAGTCTAATAATTTCGCTTGATTACTAGTAAACTCATCTTCGTCCTTTACACACTGTAAAGCATTATAAATTTTTACCTTTCCTGTATGGTTTGGGATTTCTATCTCCCTGCTGACAATATCGTTTGCAAATGTCGAAAATAAATAGGCTTTAATTTGAAAGAAAACAATATCTTCCGTACCGTTAGTAAAATTAACATGGCATTTAACCGTGATTTTAGTGCTATTGTTATTGGCTTTATGTTTCGCTTTATTTGCAAAAGCAATTGATTGAGTCGAACACAAAACCAATATCACGAACCATAAGATAGATCTGACAATATTATTCATATTACAACTCCCAACAAGTTAATGGTGTTTTATTGCCCGTATCAGTCATTTTAATATTTTTACAAGCCAAGTCATTTTTTTCTTGTCCGTTTTGAGCATTTTCAATTAATAAATGCCCATCAATCATCAAACCCCTTGTCTTAATTAGTGGAAACCTTGCTTTGATTCTATGACTCCTTAACATGAGTTAATCCTCGGTAATATATAAAAAGGTTCGCAAGGTTTGCAAATGAAAACCAACAGGCATAATTTTTCGGCCAACAATAATATTACCGTCTGATTCTTCATAGCCTGTTTCTTCGTCGATTTCTGTCGTTACAATCAAGGTTGGCGCACCTAAAAATTGTTCACTGATATATATAACTCTATCATCACTGTCTCTATCGTATTCACCGTCATCATCATTATCCTCAGTAGACCAATTATATTTATTGATACCTAAAGCGAGATCAACGGCATATAGCCAACCTTGTCCACTCGCTATATCACAGCTATTAGCGCTATTAGAGTCAACGGGCGGACTGTAAGTAGTAAAATAAACCACATTATTAATCACTAGAGCTTGAGAGGTGCTTTTCTCACCAGATAATGGCAAGTTTATATACCAACCTGACATAGCGCTGACATCAAATGAAAGCTTTTCAAGTGTATCCTTTTGAGTGTCAGTTAAGTCTTCACTACTAGAGTATATTTCAAACGGGTTAGCCGTATAGTTTGCTAGACCATACTTTCCTGTTCCTGCTATTGTTATTGGGGTGGTCGGTTTTACAGGAGTACTCGTTGCAGTAAACTGCATCGTATTAATATTGACATCCTTAATCATAAAAAATATATTTTGAACATCTGTGGCTAAAGGATTAGTTTTATCTCCACTGCCTATTAAAATAGCATCATAGGGGACAGTTTGTTGTACATAAATTTTATTGCCCTCATCATCTTCGGTTTTAGAATCAACGGTCTCAGTAATATAAGTTCTAACAATGGCGGGTTCACTAAAAAATCGTCTATCATGTAAAAGATCCGTTTCATGACCAAGACTGGCTAACTTAAAGACTGAAAAATCATCTGGATCCTCTCCTGGCATATCAATACGCCAAACATTACCACCCGTATCTCCTGCATATAGGCGATCAGTTAAGCCATCACCATCACTGTCTAAAGTGCCTATACTCGCAGGAATACTATCGATACCGCTAAACTTTGTATCTCCTGCTGAGGATAAAGTCCATATTAATTTTCCCGTTTCAGCATCCACAATATAAATAGCTTTACCCACACCATCAGAGGCAGAGGTGCCTCCTCCTCCAACAGAAGTACTATCTTTAGCTATTGAATAACCTCCGCCAAAAACCAATGCGGGCTTAGCGGTATTGCCATCAATATTTAACTTAGAATAGATTACTTTAGGTTGAGACCAGGTTTGTCCTAATTCTTCAAAGCCAGTGGTACCATTGTCACCACCTCCTCCTTTAATGGTCCACAATACTTCTGGCTCATCAGGTTTTGTAATATCCATGGCATAATAAGAGTTACCACCTCGTCGGTAACCAAAGAATATCCAAACGGTGTCATTATTATTAACTATACCATCACCATTTTCATCATTAATATGAGCGGTGATAAGACCATCAACACCGTAAATTTTTTCTTCTAATGGGGAATTGCTTCTTAACACTTCAATACTTTTCAAAAACTCTTTCGGCATAAACGCCCAAACTTCATCAACCTCATTAGCTACATCATTATCCTTAAACATATGAACAACCCCGTGATTAGTACCAGAGACAATATAAATATTGCCCTGACCATAATTAATCACTACAGGTTTAGAATGAAGGGGATCACCAAAAATATCTGTTCGAATATCGTCAGTAAACCCATCATTATCATCATCATCAACATCTTCACCGATGAGCCAATTTAAGGCGTTATTTATATTAGTCTCATAACTACCATTATCATCAGCTGCAACATCTAACATCTCCGCTAAATCACTTGCCTCTGGAAATGCGTTAGTTCCAACAGCATTTGAATATGGATCTTTATCAGCTTCCGTTAACTCAACTAAGCCATTATTTGCTCCTAAATCACTATAAAATACGCGATCTGTTTTTTCAGCAAGCATTGCTGCTACTCCGCCCTCCGAAACGGTGTCTCCGTCAATCTCTGCAGACCAAAAACTCCTAACATTTTTAGAGAAATGGCCTGTTAATGCATCAATAGCTACTTCATCATCTTTTCCTTTTTGCACTCCATCAGAGACCTTATATTTTTTTATATTGCCTTTCCACCTTGGACCTATATCTGGTTGAAACATGGCATAATATACTGAATCTAAGGTTTGCGTACGGTCAAAATTATTAGAGGCAACTGATGCAGAGGTCAAAGAGTTGTTCGTTGGCGAGATATCACTTAATATATTCTGAAGTGCTGTCGTTAATGATGCACTGTCTCTAGCAAAAAAGTATCTTCCACCACCGAGAAGAGCCGTTTCTGTAAGAATAGCCTCACCATCAGATATAGTTTCATCATCACCAATACCATCACCAAAGCCTATGGTATAGGTTTTCGCTGTTTGTGTGCCGTCTTGTGCTGTATTGATATCATTATTACGCATCCAGCCAGAAAGTGCCGGTAAGTAGTTGTTTGTGCTACCAAAGACATCCGCCGTACTTAGCTGGTTTGGCGTGAGTAAAAGTATACTTTCATCGGCATGAGAATCTTTTCTTGGTTCACCATCACTTATAATTATAATATTAACTTCGCCTGCACACTCAGTGTAAGGTGAGATATAATTATTGCTATCATCTTCAGCGCTCATATCTCTAACGGGTGTTTCACTCGTATTATCGCCGTAAAAAACACTCTGACCACTTAAGTACCGGTACGCTTCATATAAACTTTCGCACAAAGGTGTTGAGCCATCTGGTTCTAATTGTGTAATAAGATCTGTTAAAATACCTCGTGACTCTTCGGTATTCTGCTGGATAGTATGAATAACACGCCCACCATCATCTCTCTCATCATCAGCAGTATCCTCGACTGCAGAATTCTGATTGAAGGTCATTAAGCCAAAATCAACCCCCGGCGTTGAATTAATTAGGGATGTAATACTTTGTTTTGCTAAGGTTATACGCATTTCCCCGTTAAAGCCCTCCCCTTCACTGAGAGCCCAGCGAAGATAATGCGCGGTATAAAGCGTGACATTCTCCCAGTTACCACCACGAACAGAGTCGTCTCTATTACCAGTATAATAAACTGGATTTTGTTCACTTCCTTGTTCATTAACAGGGTAGCCATTAGGTAGATCATTGCCGTTTACACTACCCGCATTAATTGAAATCTCATCGTCACGGTCATCTTTACAATCTAAAACCAATATATCGCTGCCATCGTTATTAGATAACGAAGACCATGAGCCAGTAGCATTTCGACCATTTGAGAATTCATAATGTCTTATTTTACCCGTGTAAAAACCAGTCAGGGGTAGAGTATCGCGAGAAGTCTGACAGTTGTTTGCCATTAAAGGAAATTTACGTTGTTCAGCAGCATCATCAGGGTTAGGCAACGTAAAATCTTGACCCTTAGTATAATACAGGTAATTGTCACCCTCGGCAGGCCAAGTTTCCGATGGTAGCGTATAACTAGGTATAGTACTTGGATCTACGTTATCCATGCTGCCTGAATCATCAAAGATAATAAGTACTTTAGGGCGAAATACAGTGTCGTCTGTTTTTTCACCAAGATATAACTCAATATCTTCAGCATAGCTCGCTGTAGAGATCAGTAATAAAAAAACAAAAATAGCATTTGAAATTTTATGACTAATGACATTAGTCATACGATTTATTTCCATTGACAACTCCATGTTATTTCTCCAATACAATGTACGCTCATCTACAACTCAAGCAATGAGCTCAAAATTAACAGAATTCTTTACTTTAATAATTGTTGTGCGATACCTGCATTTGCTGAGACAACACTTTGACCAGAACGCCCGTAATTACGAACAGTATTCACCCTCAGAATGTTACACGTAAATACCTCGGTAGATGAGGCTAGCATTGAATGTGGACAGGTTATATCTAAACCGTATTGATTATTGACTACATCAGCGGTTGCTGTTGCTTGGGTATCTGTATCGGGTAGTAAATTAGCATTGGGAATAGGAAAATTATTGTCTGATACTGGCCTTGCAAAGCGGTTACTTTTACCTGGACCAATTTGGTTATATATGGCTTCATCAACGGCGCTTATCACTTCTTGATATGCAACAGACTTTTCTTCACTGGCACCCGACATTTTCATATCTACGGTACTATTTTGCATTAATGCTGCCGCCACAGCTGTTAAAGCAACTAAAAAGACCAGTGAAACAACTAACACTACGCCTTTTTGATGGGCTTTATTAGATAACGTCATCATACTTCTCTCTCTTTTCATTTTGCTAACATTATTCATTACCATGACTCCACACTATTATTGTATAAGGTAACAGTAGAGCTAAAAAGTAACCGACGATAATGATCATCTAAATCAGGTTTATAAATTACATCCCCAAGTTGATAAGTATTCGTATTAGTATATTTATAATCAGGAGTTGCCCCTTTAGCTAAAACAAAGATCTTAACGGCTAATATGCGGCTGCCTCCGGCATTATCCCATAATTCTTCAGTCATATTTTCCGTTGAAATGTAAGCGTTAACAATGCCATAACCCGCTGATTCTGGGTTTGTGTCCGTATCAACACCATACATAAAACGAATCTGTTCAATGCCATCAATAATAGGTGAAAAAACCATCTTTTTATTAGTTAACTTACCCTGCATTAGCACAGGAATATAATCATCACCAACCTTTCTCTCTCTAACATAATAGACATGGTGCTGGTATTGCCATAACCTAGCATTAGCAATAACAGGTACTGTGCCGCCATGTACAAAAACACCACCAGTCGCTAAATTAGCGGTTAAATAATAATTGCCCTCAACCGTTGCGGCTAAAGGATTAGCAAGTACCCTTTTGAGTTGAATAACATCTGATCTAGTTCTGGTTCTAGTCTTGGCTACCGCGTTAAAGCAACCAAGTGGGTTTAATTCATCTTCATCAGCTTCAGCTTCTATCGATTGGCCCCATAAGGTTCTAAAAGGGCCTACTTCTTGGGGAAAAGTAGCATTATTTACCCCTTCACCTACGCAATCATCATCGGGGGCATTAGGAATAGAAATTAAGTTACTTTTGCTAATACTGCCAGAAAGATCTCCCCAAAAATTTTGTCTGAGTAAATCATCCGTTAATACACTAATAGCAAAACGACCATTTTCTTGTAGTTCGCCATAATTAGAGGTTTCAGCGGTAGTAGTACGCATACCAACAAATACACTCATAACGCCTGCAAACAAGAGTAAACCGATGACTAATGCAATCATTAACTCGACTAAAGTAAAGCCACTTATTGCTGCACGGCTCTTAGTGGCATAGGGGCGTTTTACTTCTCTTCTATTCATAACTCTCTCACTAAAAAATACGCTTAAATTTACGCTTAAATAATAAAAGCATGAACAACCACTTGACGTCTTTTTCCACCTCCGTCCGCACAATCACTTTTGTTTATGTCTTTAATCTCATTTCGTCCATACCAACTAACAACAACTTCCAATTGATTCTCTTCATAGGTGATACAGCCTCTGCCATTAATGAGACCTCCAGTGTTATTATTGTCACTATCCGTGACATCACCACCAAGAAGAGCAAGTTCCCATTCATATCTGTCATTAGTAGCCAGCTGTGTTGAATTACACAAGGCTGTTACCAGATCACATCGAAGTTCAGGCTTAGCATCAAGCGTGTCACCATAATTATCTAAGGCATAAGCCTCTAAGTTAGCGGGGTCGTTAGCCCTCATTCGCGCAATAATATCTTGTGCCAAACTTGAAGCCAATGAGCGTTGCATAGCATCAAAGCTAGCTTGCTTAGCGGTAGCTTGCATTGCAACGGCACCTAAAATGCCGGTTACGATGATGACTAAAGCGATAAGCACTTCAATAAACGTCATACCCTTTTGAGTTTTTCTATTACCCGATGGCATTATAAATTTATTCATACTGACTCCATACGGACACATCTCAATTTTATAGAAAGATAAATACGGTAATTACTTATGATGAAAAAATGGGGGGAAGTGCGAAATAATTGAACGTTATGATGAGATAAAAGAGCTCTATTAAACGTTTCAGTCAAAAAACTAAAGAGAGCTAAATAGAGATTTGGATTTATTTTACCTAGTAATTGCATATTAACTACCCCACCATTTCCATGGTTATTGCTCAGTCATACTGAAGGTATAAACCAGCACAACTCACTAAGAGTAGCTTTATAATACTGCATATTATTTTGATTAATGTGTACAGCTACTACTCACGGTACCAATCGAAATAATAACTAATTACTAAAAACACATAATTACCTATTAAATACAGACTAATAATCATAGCTGTACATTAAACACTATACATAACAATTTTGCAACAACCTGTTAACTCAGAAGGGTTTTACTTTAAAAATAGATCTAGATCTAGCGCAATTCTGCAGGGACGGCAAATACGATACTTTCTTCTTTACCTGGATGTTCTATAACCTGATGACCTCCATATTTTTTTAATCTATCAACAACTTGTGTTATTAGTATTGCGGGGGCTGATGCGCCAGCAGTTACCCCGACCTTACCTACGCCATCCAACCAGTCAACATCAATGTTATCGGCGGCATCAATAAGATAAGACGTTACACCCATTTTACTCGCTAATTCTTTCAAGCGATTAGAGTTCGAGCTGTTTTTTGCACCAACGACCAACATGAGATCCACTTTATTTGCTATTTCACGCACGGCATCTTGTCGGTTTTGCGTTGCATAACAGATATCATCTTTACGGGGGCCTTCAATTAAAGGGTATTTAATTTGCAGGGCGGCAATAACATCCATAGTGTCATCTACGGATAGCGTTGTTTGGCTGCAAAAATAGAGTTTTTCTGGGTTTATAACGATCAAGCTGGCTACATCTTCAGCTGATTCAACTAAGTAAATCCCCCCAGATTCACTGCTATATTGCCCCATAGTTCCTTCAACTTCAGGATGCCCTGCATGACCAATAAGAATACACTCAATGTTCTTACGGCTAACACGGGACACTTCCATATGAACTTTAGTAACCAACGGACAGGTAGCATCAAAGACTTTTAGCGCTCTCGATTTAGCAGCTTGCCGAACGGCTTTAGATACGCCATGTGCACTAAAAATAACAGTGTTATCATCAGGAACTTCATCAAGCTCATCAACAAATATAGCGCCACGTTTTTTTAGACCATCCACAACAAATTTATTGTGTACAACTTCATGGCGAACATAGATAGGTGCACCAAACAAATCTAAGGCACGTTCAACGATACTAATCGCTCTGTCAACACCCGCACAAAAACCACGAGGGTTTGCTAAAATAATTTCCATATCTTTCCTTCAATACGCAACAAAATAAGCTTATAGCAATACTAATAAGTATCTTCCCATTCAGCGAGATTTAAGAGCATTATACCAACGAAACTTATGTATTAAATATATTTTAACGAATGTTGCTTTATTAGCACAGCAGAATATTAAATGCGAGAGAAAAAAATTTCAGGGGGGAGTAAAAAAATAGGGCAGCTTTGGATAAAGCTGCCCTATTAAAGTGTAGAGTAAGACCGATATTAGCGATAAGTAATTATAATAAGCCTAACTTTTTAAGCTCTTTCGCCACAACTTTACTTGATAGCGGGATATAACCATCTTTTTCTACTATCTCTTGTCCTGCTTTAGAGAGTATCATTTTTAGAAACTCAGCTTCCATTGGTGGTAAGGCTTTGTTCGGGTGCTTATTAACATAAACATATAAATAACGTGATAATGGGTATTTACCTGAAATAGCGTTCTCCATGCTAGCTTCTATAAACGTGTTACCTTTCTTTGACAAAGGTAAAGCACGAACGCCCGAAGTACGGTAACCAATACCTGAATAACCAATACCGTTTAGTGACGCCGATACCGACTGTACAACAGATGCTGAACCCGGTTGTTCATTAACACTGTTTTTAAAATCACCTTTACATAGTGCTTTCGTTTTAAAGTAACCGTAGGTACCAGAAACTGAGTTCCTGCCGTATAATTGGACATCTTTATTCGTCCATGCTCCAGTTAATCCAAGGTCACCCCAACGGTCAACATCTTTGTTAGCACCACATTTACGGTTATTAGAAAAAATGGCATCAATTTGTGCAATTGTTAACCCTTCTAGTGGATTATCTTTATGAACAAATACCGCTAAGGCATCTATTGCAACTCTAACGCGAGTTGGCTTATAACCATAACGCTTTTGAAAAGATTCTATCTCGCGAGATTTCATCTTACGGCTCATTGGCCCAAGATTCGCCGTTGCTTCAGTTAAAGCCGGTGGCGCAGTAGATGAACCAGCGGCCTGAATTTGTACATTTACATTGGGGTAAATATGTTTAAAACCTTCAGCCCAAAATGTCATCATGTTAGCTAAGGTATCTGAGCCAACTGAGGATACATTCCCAGAAATACCACTAACCTTTTGATATTCAGGTAAACCCTCATCAACGGCAACGGCAACGGTAGACAAGCTGACCACACTTGATAAAACAATTGTACTTATAATTTTTTTGAAACTCATGATATCTCCAATAAATGTTTGAACTGTTTGATTGCATGCACTATACGAAGGTTACATTACATATACATGTGTTTTTTATGACAGAATTATGACAGGGGATATAAGGTAAAAAAACGTATTCACGTGAAGACTCTCACGCATATAAATAATCTTATTTTAACATGCCTATATAGGGGCTGTTGATCTTTCGAGATTGTTTTTGCAGCGAATTGTTGGGTATTTATACAAGGCAGAGCCTTTGTAATGTGGTTATTCCGTGAGCTTACGGCAGCATAGCGTGACATTGTGAATTTCAGGCGCAGCTTGACCTAAGCGATTAAGCTTAAGTCATACTGTTTTGGTGGTTTTGTCTAGGTTCTTGAGTTGTTAGCGGGGTAATTCCAAGGTAAATTATACCGTTTTGATTAAATTTGTGATCTAATTGATTTTATTTTTCACGCTCCCTATCAGTAATTATGACCACACTTGAATCCATTAATTTTAAATCCCTTATTGCAAAAGAAACGAATGGCCGAATGCGGGTTCGTTTAATGGCGCTTTCCCACATCAAAGAGGGTGCTAATAACACACAAGCAGCACGAAATTTACATATTAGTCGACGTATTGTTAATGACTGGGTTAAAAGGTTTTATGAGCAAGGTCTTGATGGCTTAAAAGAAAAACCTCGCTCTGGCCGACCCTGCGCCCTAGACCAACAACAATTAATTCAGTTAAGTGTGTACATTCAAAAAAGCAGTCTTAAAGAAAGCGGTGGCAGACTGAAGGCACAAACACTTGTCACCTATATTTCTCAAGAATTTAATATCAAGTATACGATTTTTAATGTGTATCGA
>JBAHZW010000124.1:0-13078 GCA_037132835.1 Colwellia sp.
CTGGCATAGTGACTGATTTTTTAATGATTTGACGTACTTCCTCTTCCATAGAAACACCATGTTTTATAGCTTGTAACCGTAATAAACTTAATGTTTCAGTCTCAATTTTTCGAACACTTAAGCTAGGCATAATTCATCTCCAAACAACTAAAAATAAACTTAATAATAACGTAAGCCAATAGTGCTGTCAAAAAACAAAAAATGACAGCACATCAAATTTAGGGGTGTCCTATTATTTTTTTAGCTGGATAATTAAAGCTTAGATCAGAAACTCAATCTTTCAAATTTAGGGGTGTCCTGTTATTTGTTAGCGGGTTAAATTAGAACTATCTGTTAAATCACCATAGTGTAAAAAGAAACGTGGATTGGTTTCATGACGATCTTGATACATATGATCGACCCGCTCGGTATTTAATGAAGAGGCACGACGCTTAATACCATGTACTTCATAGCCTTTCTCTAATAAAAATTCGGCCAAATATGACCCGTCTTGTCCGGTTACACCGGTGATTAGTGCTTTTTTCATTTTATATATACTCATTATTGTTAGTCTTCAAGTAGCTCTCCTAAAAAACATTAATTAATACCACATTTCTTTTTACATTATGGCAATTAAAGCTACCAAGCATTATTTTTCAGGTTAAAAGTCTATTATTTTAACCACGTTAATCTGTTCTCTGGGTCGAGTTTTTTTATAATTTCTAATAAAGAGTCTTTTTCATTTCCTTTCAAATTTAAAGCATTTACTGCATGAAATGATCTTTGAAGTTTATTATATTCTAAGTTATATGTACCTTGCATAAACAGTTTATATAGCTCATCAACATCATGGGTCTCATGAAAAAAATCTCTTGTTAAATCACTATTTATCATATTGGCAAACCTCGTAACCCCAGTCCCCGACATACAAGCCACTGTTTTACAGCAAGACATCAAAAAGCAGTCTTGTAACACATGATCTAAGTGTTCAAGTCTTAAATCTTTTGACAGTGTTATATTGCTGTATTTATTATTCAGATACTGCATATCATTTTCTGTGTCTCCTATAGGAGTTCCAAATACAATAAAGCGTTCATCACTATTATTGACGATATAGTCCTCTATCACAGCCAATGATACTGATTTATCACCTATAGCATGTTTGCCATGCCTGTTCAGTCCATAAACCACATCACCTCCACGGTAATGTAGCCCTATAGAACCTTTAACTTTAGTCATCATTGCTTCTCTATATGAGAAGTAAGCTGGGTCGATGACCTCTTTAACTATATCTTCAAGTTCATTACTGGTTTCATCATGGAAAATTGATGAAGGTAAAATATTCTGTGTTTTTCTCAACTGTTGGTTCGATGGTATTTTTTTATATTCCGTGCCAGACACATACTCACACATCGTTTTTGGTTGATCTTCGAAAAAATAAGTACTCTTAAATTGTTCAAAATCAACATAGTAATTTTTCACAAACTCTGGGTTAAAAAATGAGGGCAAAAAATTATCGATAGACATAAGTTTATTCTCTATGGCCCCCGTGTTGACCACCCAACTAAACGCAAAATCCCATTTGAGTTTTTTTGCAATATATATACCATGGATAATAGCATTCAACCTTTCAGTTGTTCCATCACGCCTTGCTGTTAATACTTTTTTATTCACTCTAAGTCCTTCTACCCCATAAAAACAGGTCCTAAATTGGATCGAGAGAGTTCAATTTTTCATGTAACTCACTATTATCGCTAGCTCGAATGTAAATCAATCGCCTTGCATGATTCGCTCGTTGCAAAGAATTATAATCATTATTGTTTAAGCCGAACATAAGAATTTTATCGAGCTCTTTATTATCAAAATAATCTTCAAAATAGACAACGTTCAATTTTGAGTTAATCTTAAGTGCAAGCCTAACAACACCAGTAGCCTTCGTGCTGTACAGTTCCTTACACATTCCCATTATAAAGCTCTCCTCAATAACAGCATGAAGATTACCTGATATCACTTCAGAGGCCAAAGATACATTTAAATATTTATTTTTAAGATATTCCAAGTCAATTAATGTATCTGCAAAGGGAGTCCCGAAAATCAAGATATTCTCTTTTTTGTTCTTATTAATTATTGCTTCAACCATAGAAAGGCATGCAGACTTATTAAACAAAACATCATTAGAGCGACGGTAATTACCATAAATAACATCCCCTCCTCGATAATGAATACCTATATATTTCTTTTCTTTAATGGAAGATATTCTTGACTAAATACGTCATCAATTGTCGATGAGTACCTACCACCATATTGATACGTTGCAGGAACAATATTTATTTCTTTTCTTTTAGCTTTATCAAGCAAAGACTTCCTATTAGAATCTGAACCTCTCATATAAAAACCACTGACATACTCGCTTGGATAAGTACAGCCAAATCCTTCAATTTTATATTTTTTAAAATGGGACATTTCACGATAATGTTTCGTTATAAAATCATGAGCGAAAAACTCAGGGACATCATAAGTCATACAATGAAATTCATTTCCTTCAAGATTAATCCAACTAAATTCAAACTCAAGGCCATATTTTTTTGAAAGTAAAAGTCCATTAACAATTGCATTTACTCTTTCAGTAGTTCCATCACGCCTTGCGGTTGCTACTTTCCCCATGCATTCATTTTCTTTTATTTCCATATCCATAAAACCTTAAAGTAAGTTATTCCAAGAAATCTGAACACTCATTTTACATAAAGAGCTCGAATAATACGTAACACCATATAATAATTATAACATTGTATCTTTTTGACTCTACAAACTAGAATAAAAATAATTTTTTGTAAGAGTCATATTATGAAATCATTTCAGGGGGAGCAAAAAATAGTCGTTCCTGTGTGTCGTTATAGCCTATTTTTAAATTTTTCTTTTTTTTATGCCATTTCTTCCAAGATTTATTATAAGCTAAGCGTATTTGTGAAGTACCTAAAATAAAGTCAACCCCGGTACTGCTGTTACCTGTTAGGCTGCTTTCTAAATAAGCAGATAAACACAAAGGTAAGTCTAATTCTTTCACACTATTTGCACCGAACACTATTTTAAGTCTTTCAAAATATTCAGTATCGGCTCCAAAACGTACACAATCAAAATACCCTATTGAATTTACCACTTTGTCTTTTTCTAACATCAAGGTGGCCACAGCTGTTTGCATATAACTTGACGTCCACGTGAAGCGACAACAAAACATACCGTTCGGCTTTAACCGCACCCATTTACCTAATACACCGACTAGCTTTTTATTATTACTCAGCTCGCTCACTTGTAGTGCTATTCTATCAGGCAAAGCATAATCATCAGCATCCATTACGGTAAAATACTTTCCTTTTGCTCTTTTCAGCCCGTAATTACGGTTGTAATACGTCCCTCTATTCTCTTCATTAAATTCCAGTTTAATTCTACTGTCACGTTTTGCTAATTCAGACAGTACTTCTCTCGTATTATCCGGACTGCAATCATCAACAATAATTAATTCAATGTTTTTGTAACTCTGTTTTAGAATAGATTCAACGGCATATTCAATGGTATCTTGGGAGTTAAATACTGAAATAAAAACGGTTACCAGCGGCCCTGAAGCGCAAGTTCCTGATATAGAGTCTAACCTGTTGAATATAGTATCGGCTTCATGATCTCGTAACAGGATCTTACTCATACCATAACGGGCTAACCAGTCATTGACATTATTTAGCCATTTACCTGAATTTTTTACTTCATAATTAGCCAAAAGAAGATGACTATCAGGTAATTTTTGAATTTTACTTAGTTCAGCAAGAAAATACTCTTTAGGACAACCAGCATTACCTACGATAATATCTAGTGCAGCCAAGTTATATTGCAATGGTGGAATGTTTTCATCCCATCTTATTCTAGGTTTAGCGCCACCATGTTTATTCATAAAGGCATTTATTGCCATATTTTCATTAATTTTATAATATTTAAAACTTGGATTAGTCGTTTTCAAAAAAGAATATATTGATGCTGCCGCATAAAAATTATTTTCACGAAAAAATTTATTGGCTAATTTAAATGGAGAGTATTTTCTTTCACTTTCATCGTTGAGTTTCAATATCACAGGATTTAATTGATACGAAGTACTGGTACTTAGTTTAATATGAAAACTTTTATCAGATAATAATTTTTGTATAACCTTGTAATGACTCATTATATCAGTTAGCTGCTCAAAATTACTATCGGTATTCTTATTCACTTGCTGCCACAAACCTATTTCTCGGGTTCCTTCAACTTGTCTTGGCAATAATTCATAACCGGCACCTGTTGGCAATACTCTTCTTCCATTTAATAAAGTCATGCATTTAAGCCATAGATCATCTCCATGTGGCGCAAGTTTTAAAAACTGCTCGGTATTCATCACTTCGTGATTCAATGAACCCTGAGGATATAAAACGCCACCAACCCCAATCGGTAATAAATGGCGATAAGCTTTACCAACTTGCTGCTCTGATGCATGACTCCATTCTTTATAAGGTAACAGCTTTCCATTTTTAATCGCGATATTTCGTGCTACATTGGCAATAACAAAGGTACGGTTTTCAAGGTGGTTTAATACTAGCTTTTCTACTTGGTCTTCTGGGTAATCTATATCGTCATCAAAGGTAATGATTGTTGCATTTGGATATAAACTTAACGTTGGAATTAGCTTTTTATAACTTTTATAATTAGGGCAAAATTTTATTTCAAAACTTTCAGACACTAAAGAAGTCAATTTTTGAGGAAGTTCGCCAAATGAAAACTCATTTTCATCCAACCACAATATAATTTTATCAACACGCAAGGTTTGTGCTAATAATGATTTAATAACCTTATCAACAATTTTTATACGTGTATTGTATGTAGTAAGCGATATAACTATCTCTTGCTGATAATCATAAATTTCTCTTAAAGCGTGTAAGAAATTATCTGGGTTACCCTTATATTGTGCAATGGCATATTTTATTAACTTAGCCCTTTCTTTTTTTACAAAGTCTTCAATATTTACCTCTTGTTGGTCAATCTGAAGTGCTGCTTCTGTGTACTTTGATAAGAGTAAATCAAATAAACCAATATGCTTAGATATAGACTCTTTATCTTTTTGATTGGTCACTGAAGCAGAAGATAAGGTATAACGGTATAACGTTTCGTCTAAAAACGCCTTACTATTAACAACCAACTTAACCAAACAGAACATAAAAAGGTCATTGTGTCTATAGAGGTAGAGATCACTCGGTATAACAGTCATCGCTTTTTCTAACACTGCCTTTTTTGTTACTCGCGTATAAGGTCTAAAGTCAGAGTCAAACTTCCAGTCTTTTAAAGTTCTTTTTCGTCCCCAATCATAAAATTTTCTTTTAAGTTCGCCAGTTTCATAATAATCATCTGAGCCAAAACCTAACATATCCGGATAATTTTTTTCTTGTAGGTAACGGTTAAGTATTTCAACAGCATCTAATTTTTCAATGCGGTCATCACTATCAATAAACCAAACATAGTCATATTTAGCATGCTGCACCGCAGTTTTTCGTGCTTGCAGTGCCGATTTGTTTGAGGAATGTACTATTAAATTTATCCGGTTATCTTGCTGCTGATATTTTTTTATTATATCAACAGTAGCGTCGCTAGAATTATCATCAACAATAACAATATCAATATCTTGGTAGGTTTGATTAGTGCATGACTCTATACATTGATTGATATGCTCTTCAGCATTATGTGCAATGATAATCAGTGATATTTTCATTTTTTTACTTTCCTAGTTATGTTTTTTACCCCTTACGATCTCAAACCGAGTAGATAACGTCACATAAACGCAATTTTTTTGTATGAAATATATTTATATTTGATTAACACTATGGTTACTATAAATATCTCGGCCGCAAGCGACCGAATTTTAAGATAGTCCAAAGCTTTATCGTAAACGATAAAGCTAACAAAACCTTGAAAAACCAATGCTAGATAATCTCGACTAGGCTTCGCCCAGTCAACACTATCAAGCACGGGGGCAAGCCCCCGAGATTTTCGCTGCGCTCTGTTAAAATTAATGGATTCAAGTGTGGTCATAATTACTGATAGGGAGCGTGAAAAATAAAATCAATTAGATCACAAATTTAATCAAAATGGTATAAGTGCTGTAGCGCCAAGAAATTGAACTTATCTATGTAGAACAAGGTGATAGACTTAATCAAAATGGTATCGTAGCAAATAAAAAAGTGTCATAGGAGATCTAATAAAGATCTTTTCAATTAAAATAGATTCAGCTAATATTAATGTTAGTAATACACTCAACAATAAAAGTGATCTTCATGAAAAAATCGCTATTTGCTTTATTTTTGACTATTTTATCCAGTAATACATTGTATGCGAGCAGCACTCTGAAGAACGATATTCAAAAAGACTATCAGGCACATCTTAAGTCCTTATTTGTACATTTTCATCAGAATCCCGAGCTTTCGATGGGCGAAATACATACTTCCGCCCGCATAGCAAAAGAGCTCCACTCACTCGGATTTACAGTACACGAAGGCATTGGCAAGACTGGTTTAGTTGCCGTGTTAAAAAACGGCAGTGGCCCAACCGTAATGATGCGCGCTGACATGGATGGTTTACCTATAGCAGAAGACAGTGGCTTAACTTATTCATCCTCAGTGGAACAAATAGATCCCATCACCAACGAATTAAGACCCGTAATGCATGCTTGTGGGCACGATGTACATATTACTGCTTTGATCGGTACAGCGCGCTATATGATCGCTAATAAATCAGCATGGTCTGGTACTTTAATGCTCATAGCACAGCCCGCTGAAGAGCGGCTTCTTGGCGCACGTCGAATGATGGAAGACAATATATGGCAACGCTTTGGTAAACCAGATTATGCCCTTGCATTTCATGTTGTTGCTGGGTTGGAAACGGGGAAAGTTAATGTTTTTTCTGGATCATTTTCGGCGGGATCAAATAGTGTCGATATTATCGTGCACGGTGTAGGTGCTCATGGTGCTGCACCGCATTTAGGCAAAGATCCCATCGTACTCGGTTCACAAATTGTAATGGCCTTACAAACACTCGTTAGCCGAGAGATAGGCCCTAAAGAGCCCGCAGTAGTTACTGTTGGCGCATTTAACAGCGGCTTTAAGCATAACATTATTTCTGATAAAGCGCATTTACAGCTCACCGTGCGTTACCTTAACACTGAAACGCGTGATAAACTTTTATCGGGGATTAAACGGATTGCCGAAAATATGGGGCGTGTTGCGGGTTTACCTGAAGACAAGCTACCGGAAGTAATTGTATCAAAAGAAGAAGGAACGCCACCGCAAAATAATGACTACGCGTTAACGACTCAGCTTGAAGCTTTATGGAAAAATGAATTTGGAGAAGGGCAAGTGATAGCTGAACCTGATGATGGAATGGCTGCCGAAGATTTTCCATTTTTCGTAACAGAACACAAAATCCCTAGTGTTTATTGGCTTATTGGTGGCACACCCAAAGTAGTCATTGAAGCCGAAAAAAATGGTGGTCCCGCAATACCTTCTCATCATTCACCTTTCTTTAAAATTGATCCCGACGGCTCTATCCCATTCGCCGTTGAGACGACAGTGGTTGCACTGATGGATCTATTGAATAAGTAACGAAAATTTAGAAAGAGTCTGTATGGTCTTTCTTTTATGTAATAGTCTTTAATCAATGCCTGCTTCTAAGTTTATTTCTTTGTCTACATGAAAATAAATGAGTTCAACGGTTATTAACCGTATAGCAAATAATCTCTACCCTATAATAGGTGGCGTAAGAAAGGAGTTAACCAAATGAGCCTAAATAAACCAGAAATAGTAGGTAATGGGCAAGACGTTCAACATGGAGAGGATGAAGCAGGAATTGTCACAAGCAATAAGTCGCGTCAGAACTCATCTGAAGAAAGTTCTTCTCTGCAATTTTTTAAATTGGCAAAGCAGTTTTCTATCGATGGCGCTTTATTAGCTGAAAATAATAAAACGCTCATAGAGGATAGAACGGTTAAACGAGCGAGGTTAAGCCAATTACGTAAGCAAAAAAATATAGAAACTATTATGCAGATAACGTTGGGTTATTGCGCGAATTTTGATATAGGGCAAAGAACAGATCTTGATTGGTTTAGTCGCTATGTTGCTATATCAGAAGAGGTCAGCAATCCGATCATGCAAGATTTATGGGCAAAAATTTTAGCAGGCGAGCTGAATAAACCCGGAACATTTTCATTCAAAGCGTTAAAAGCTTTTCGATATATGAGTATTTCTGATGCGAAATTATTAGCTAAGGCTTGTTCATTAGCCATAAAAGATCCGAATAAAAAAAATATTCGATTGATCACAGGTACATACCAAAAACCTAGTTTGTTCAATTTTTTCTCTAAACAGCGGCAACAGAATTTTAACTTGAGTCAGTTTGGTTTGAATTATGCGGATTTATTAGCTTTATCCGAAAATCACCTTATTTATAGTCAAGAAAGTGAATCGAGTCTGATAAGTAAAGGAGACATTCTGCAATTTACCTTTAACGGTTCATCAATAAAACTCACCGCGAAAAAATCGGATGTTTGTCTACAGTTTTATAAGTTTACTCCGTTAGGTACAGAATTAGCTCACTTAATTAGTGATAAACCGAGTGATGACTTTTTTGAACATTTAAAAAATAAATTTAGGCATTTTTTTTTAGTGGGTGGTGATTAAAAATAATTTTAAATCATTTAGTTGTGGGTTTCTTAAAGCGTGATCAGGTGTTTACTTTTTTTTCTTATACTAATTTAATAATGTGATATTATCTCAATTGTGATATTATCTCAATTGGATAGTCCAAGCAGACTAGGGACAGTAAGTTAATCTAGATTTTCGGAATAATCATGTTAGATAGAATAGGTATTACAGCAACTTCTTTATGTGCATTACATTGCATTCTTTTACCTATTTTATTGCCACTCTTACCTTTAGTGGGGCTAAGCTTTTTAGCTGATCATGCTTGGGAACATGTGTTTCTTCTCATGACGGCTGCTCTAGGCACTATTGCATTATTTTCTGGTTTCCGGCGCTACCATAAGCGGCTCTACCCTTTCTATTTACTTTATTTAGGGGTGGCTTTGTATTGGATAAAGCACGATTTTTCTCAAGCCTTAGAACCATACTTTATTATTGGTGGAGCGAGTCTTATTATTGGGGCTCATTTTATGAATATAAAATTATGCAATAGCTGCAAACAATGTGATGACGAAGCTTGTAGTAGCTAAGTATCACATGACTTGATCGCTATGAGATTGAAGCGGTTGAAATTTAGTCAGATATCTCTTTCAGTTTTCTCGTTAAGGTATTTCTCCCCCAACCTAGTTTTTTAGCCGCATCTTGTTTATGCCCTTGAGTAAAAATCAATGCTCGCTCAAGCATTATTCTTTCAAATTCAATTTGGGCATAATCAAGAATAGCCTCTTTACCTTGGGCCAGCTCTTGATCCATCCAGGTACTGAGTACATCTTGCCAGGCCTGTGAATCCGGTGTTAAACGCACTGATTTTTCAGTTAATTCGTTCGGTAAATCTTCAACTAGAATCTCTTGTCCACTGGCCATTACAGTTAAAAATCGGCAAATATTTTCTAATTGTCTAACGTTGCCTGGCCACTGGCAGTTCTTTAAGAAGTCGCTTGCTTTTTTACTCAATGTTTTCACTTCAACACTGAGTTCATTGGCCGCTTGTGTTAAAAAATGTTGACTCAGCTGGGCAATATCTTCCTTACGTTCTTTAAGGCTAGGTAAGTGAATTCGAATAACATTAAGGCGATGAAATAAATCTTCTCTAAACTCGCCTTTCTTGACGCGTTCTTCAAGATTTTGATGAGTCGCTGCAATAATGCGTACATCCACCTGAACGGGTAAATGGCCACCGACACGATAAACCTGACCATCGGAGAGGACACGTAACAAGCGCGTTTGAATATCTAAGGGCATATCACCTATTTCATCTAAAAATAATGTGCCTTTGTGCGCTTGTTCAAACCGGCCTTGTCGAATAGCATTAGCGCCAGTAAAAGCTCCTTTTTCATGACCAAACAGTTCTGATTCAATGAGATCTTTTGGTATGGCGGCCATATTCAATGGAATAAAGGGCTCATTAACTCGAGGGCTATGAGAGTGGAGTGCTTGTGCGACTAACTCTTTACCTGTACCTGACTCACCGTTAATTAATACACTAATACTGGAACGGGATAAACGGCCAATAGCACGAAACACCTCTTGCATCGCGGGTGCTTCACCAATCAACCCTGCGGCTAAAGGAGGGGGAGACTTTTGCTTGTTTTTTGCACTCTGCTCTCTGGCGTGCGTGAGTGCTCGCTTACTTAAGTTTACAGCGTCATCAATATCAAAGGGTTTAGGTAAATATTCAAAAGCCCCCCCTTGGTAAGCATTCACTGCGCTGTCTAAGTCGGAATGTGCAGTCATAATAATGACAGGAATATGACTATATTGTTTACTTAATCTTTTTAATAGTTCCATACCATCTATATTTGGCATACGAATATCAGAGATAATTACTTCAGGTTGACCATGACCTAAAGCAACTAATAAATTTTCAGCGCTTTCAAAAGCAGCACAACTTATATTTGCATTAGCGAATGCTTTTTCAAGTACCCATCTGATTGAACTATCGTCGTCAACTATCCACACTTGTTCGGTGATCATAATTTATTCTCTTGTGATAAAGGTGCTTGATTTAAGGGCTGTTGTTTTAATGGTAGTAGAATTGTAAATTCAGTATAACCAAGTCGGCTATGGCAGGATAATTTACCTTGATGTTGGTTTATTAAAGTTTGCGAAATTGATAAACCTAACCCAGTGCCGTTAGAACGCCCTGAAACCATCGGATAAAATAGCGTATCTTGAATGTGATTAGGAATGCCTGGGCCGTTATCAATAATACTAATTAAAACCGCTAATTTTATTCGTTTGCCATTAATTGTCGTATTGCTCGCAATTCGGGTCTTTAGTGTAATGGTATCAGTGTCACTAATTGCTTGGATAGCATTGTTAACAATATTTAGTACCGCTTGTTGTAGCTTCTCTTGATCGCATTCAACAGGAGGTATTGAAGGATCATAATCCCGAATTAAATGAATCTTTTGTTCATTTGAGTAACTCACTAGCTGGCATACCTTCTCAAGTATCCCGTGAATATTTTGTGCTTGTATCTGGGGAAGTTGGTTTGGGCCAAGCAGACGGTCAACTAGATTAGTGAGTCGGTCAGCTTGTTCGATGATCATGCTAGTGTATTCTTGTTGCTCATTACTGACAACTTTACTCAGTAATTGTGCTGCGCCTCTAAGGCCGCCAAGTGGGTTTTTAATTTCGTGCGCAAGCCCTTTAATGAGATCTCGAGCAGCAAGCCATTGTTGATGCTGGAAAACTTCTAAGCTAATTTTTTTTTGCTGATCTATTTGCTTTAATTCAAGTAAGACATGGGGAGATTTATTAAATTCGACGGAAGACGCTGTAACTTCTGCAGTAAAGCGGTGACTCTCACTCAGCTTAATAAGAATGTCGCTATCGGTAAACTCTTGGCCAGTAGCAAGGAGTTGTTCTAAACGTGAGGCGTTTATACTGGTATTAGCAAAAATAATTTCAGAGTCTGTATTGTATAAACGGTATAAGCTCTTATTTAATAATGCTTCCGCTGCAGAGTTCGCATAAACAATAGCGAGATCTTCATTAAGAATAATGACTGCGGTCACTAGTTGGTTAGCGAGTGATTGCTGGTAAGGTAATATTTTATCTTGTATATAACTCGGGTTATGCATATAAAGCCTTCGGAAGATAAATTCAACGCACCTTTTTGGTGCGAAATATGTAGGTTGGCTAAAAAAAGGTTTTATAGGCAATATTGTTCATCTAGGGAATATGGAGTGACTATGATGAAATCAATGTAATATCAAAGCATTAAGATAAGGTACGTTGACTTATCTTGTTGACGTTCGATGCATATAAAACGTTACTGATGCTGATGATGCAATAATCTTGCCCTTATTATCAAGTAGTAACATTTTAATTTTATGCTCACCTCTATCAATACCCCTCAAAGAAAACATAGAATTCTTTTGTGGTTTTTTGTGGGGGATACCGTCAAGTACTAATTGAACCTCAAATCCAGATTTAAACCTTGGTTTGATTCCTCCAGCAATGTAAACCGAGCCAGTATTATCGCGTATGGTGGCATTGTTTTTAGGTATGTTAATAACGATTTCATATTTTTCAATTGTTTTTTGAGGGGTAATATCAAGTACTTCTGTGTCTAAAGACGTACTTGCTTGAATGATATTACCAGGGCTTGTTTTTACCTCTTCAGCACCCGCTCTCGGGGAGTCAGAAAAAACTAAGATACCTTGTTCGTCACGCCAAACATAAATCTTGGTTGTATTAGGGTGTACTGGAGCAGAGAGCGTTATGCCTAATAGTGTTATTAACAATAACTTTTTCATAGTTCCTTATCTATCCCTGTACTTTTAGTGCTGATTAACCGCACTATTCCATAACTTAAGTATATATCTATACTTTATGCAAAAAAACGTTTTTTAGTGATTTTTCGAGGTGAAATGTAATTTACTTGTAATAATACCGTAATTCATACCAATTTCACTAAGTTTCTTCCCACCCAGCGAGATTTAAAAGGCTTAGAGGCAAGGCATTAATTGAAGAGAATGGTTATTCAGGAGAATAGCTCCTGCATTCTCTAAGAGGCTACATCCCTGTAGCGTCCTTGTCCAAATCAATAACATAGCATATAAGCCTTTTAAACTCGCCCTTTGGGAGTTTGTCAGTACTTCGATAATCGCACAGAATTCCTTTAATATAGTGTGACTATACACAAAAAAATTCACTTTATTCTCAAAGCACTGACAAGCTCTGAGTGGGAGCTAATTTAATGAAACTGGTATTAGTTGGTTTTTTATCTGATTTTTGTTTAGGGCATTAAAAAACTCACCTAAGTGAGTTTTTATTTTGAGTGAACATGTTTAAAAGGTAAAGTTAAACGCTGTAATACATATCAAACTCTA